>DOUV01000738.1 GCA_003520455.1 Chloroflexota bacterium
CGAGCCGCTCGCCCTCCCGGAAGACGATTTCGCCACCAGTGAGATACGCCATCCGCCAAATGGCGGAAGCGTCTCCGACTTCGGAGGCATAGCGCGTTTGAGGAAGTGTGGTATACTCCCCTTCAGAAAGGCCCGCCGATTCCGACGGTGGGCCTCCTTCTTTGGGGTAAGGACCAAATCCCCAGCTCCCTTCCCCCTACGCGTCGCTGCGGAGTGGCTTACGGGGGCGGGCATCCCGTCGCGTCGAGGTGGACGCCTTGCTCTGCCCTGAGGGGTGGTCCCCGGCGCGATCGTCTTGCGGGGGCGTACCCCGCGGGGGAGGGCAGCCCCCTCAGAGGCTCTTCCACCTGGGAGGGAAGGGGATGTCGTTCGAGGGCGTCGCGAACGGTGACGTTCGTCTTACCGGAGGCGATCACTGACGCTTCTCCTCCCATGTTGGGAAGGCACCGCGGGAGGGGGCTATCCCGCCCACGCGGGAAACAGGCGCCATTCTTCGCCATCGACAGAAGAGGTTGTTTCCAATGCCGCTGCTGTCCATTCAAAACACCGAGCGCCGGAACTTTGTCCTCGGCGTGACGAACGGTGTGCTCTTTCAAGCCGTCGAAACCTTTACTGATACCGCGCTGGTGATGGTGACCTTCGCCAGCCACCTGACCGGCTCCAACTTTATACTTGGCCTCGTGAGCCCGATTCGGCAGGCCGGATGGTTCCTACCCCAACTGTGGGTGTCGGG
Organism: Chloroflexota bacterium; assembly: GCA_003520455.1. The sequence continues at coordinate 734 of DOUV01000738.1, forward strand.
CTGGGTGCAGAGCCAGCCGCACGCGCTCAAACTGTACAAGACGGTTGGCGTGATACGCCTGGTTGTTTTTCTGTGTCTGGTGATCGCGATCCTGACCGTCGATCATCCAACCCACCTTCTGCTCCTGTTCTTGCTACTGATTGGCGGCCAACAGCTCACCGCGGGTTTTGGAGGCCTCTCGTTCATGGAGGTAGTCGCCAAGACCGTGGCCTCCGAGCGCCGCGGCGTCTTCTTTGCCTGGCGCCTGGGGCTCGGTGGCGTGTTGGGCGTCGCCTGCGGCTTCGTGGTCCGCTGGGCGCTCGACGAGCGGAACCCGTTGGGCTTCCCGGCCAACTTTGCGCTGCTCTTTAGCCTGGCGGGGCTCGGGGCGCTGCTCGGCATTGCGGCTTTCGCCGGGGTACGCGAGCCGGTCAACGGCGCGTTGGCGCCCCGCTCCGGTATGCGGAGCCAACTGCACCGCGCCCGTATGGCACTGCGCGACGACTCCAACTATCGTCGTCTGCTTCAGTTGCGCCTGGCGCTCATCGCCGCCGGGATGGGGACTCCCTTCTTCGCGCTCTACGCGCAGCGCGCGTTAGGTCTGCCGACGAGTGCGCTCGGCTGGCTGCTCTCGGCCAGTATCGCCGCCAGTCTGGCGGCCTACCCCATATGGGGGCGCTTGAGCGCGCGGCGCGGCAATCGAGCGGTGCTGACGGTGGCAGGTGTGTTGGGGATCGGCGTCAGTCTGCTGCTCCTGGTCGCCGCGCCCCTCAGCCGGACGGCGGGCCCCCTGGCACTCTTTCTGGCTGCGTTTGCGATCATCGGCATGCGCGAAGCTGCCATCAACGTCTCGATTGGCCCGCTACTGCTGAATGTCGCCCCCGCGCAACACCGCCCACTCTACGTCGGTTTCACCAACACGGTCGTGGGCGCAGCGATTCTGGCCTCCGGTGTCAGCGGCCTGATCGTCGATCAATTTGGCTACCTGGCGCTCTTTACGGTCGGCCTGGTGGCCTACGTTGTGGCGCTGTGGCAGATCGTTCGGATTCACGAACCGGTCGGCACGACCGCGACAGCGACCGTGCGCGCCTGAGCGCGTAGGCTCATCGGAGGCCAGGCGATGGGCGGACATCTGGGTTTTTCGAGCAAGTGTGGTATAGTTTCCTCGACGGAGGAAGATCTCATGGCCGATTCCAGAGACAGTTTCGGCGCCAGGTGGAAGCGCCGGATTGAACGAGTCGTGGAAGCGCTGACCGGCGTTTTAAGAATCCCATCGCCCGCACCGCTGCCCGCACGGGTCCCCGAGCGCCGCCGCCGTTCTCGCTAGCCGCGCCCGGCCCCAATCCCTTTCGAATCGCAGCGGGCATCTCGCGAGCGCCGCCGGGAGCGAGCGAACGACAGCGAATGCAAAGAACGCAAAGAATGGCTCTATTTGAGCCTCTCTGAGACCTTCCCGGCCTCTGCGGTTCGATTCAAACCGTCCTCCGGACGCGCCGGTCGGTTTTGAACGGTATCGCCCTCGCCCACCGCATGTCCACACCTGATCGGGGCGCCACACGGTGGCGGAGACGAGAGCCCTTTGATCAATCCCCGGAAAGTTCTTATAATTGCCGCTCGTGGCAACGAATATTCCGCGTCTCCAGCCCGGCCCAATCCTACTGCGTCACCTCCGACCGTCGCCGCCGTCGCGCTGGTTGGTACTCCCGTTTTGGGGGCTGGTGCTGGTAGTCGTGGCCGCGCTCCTGGTGCTGGCCCTCGTGCCCAGCCGCGATATCATCTGGCAGGACCCGCTGCCAGGGGCACCTCCGCGCCTGGCGTCCGGGGAAGTGGTGGAGTTACCAGTCGAGACGCCGTATACGGGTCTCTACGGCGTCGATGTGCGTTGGGAGGAAGTCACGCGTCCGGTGTCGGTCCGTGTTGGGTTGCGACGTGGACTGCAGATGTTGCTGAGCGAGCAATTCACGCTTGGCCCTGGCAGCGGGCCGTTGAGCCTGCGATTTGATCCGATTGTCCGACTCAACAACCTCAGCCTGGTGCTCGATGGTCACGATCTGCCGCCAGGCACCGAGCTCTTTGTCATGGGCGACGCCAGAGGTCACGCCCCGCTGACGTTTTACCATCGTCTCAACGGTCTCGATCTGGCCCGCGCCTATCTAATTGCAGCGACCCGTGGCAAGCCACTGTGGTGGAATTCGCCGGCTGCCCTACTGGTGCTGTTAGGAGCCACCACCCTGGCGCTGCTCTGGTTCATCTTCGAGACGGTCTCAGGAAGCGACAACCTATGAGCGTCGCCGTCGCATTCGACCACGTGTCGAAACAGTTCACTCTCCACCATAGTCGCCCGCACTCCTTTCAAGAGATGCTGCTGCACCTCTTTCACCCGGGCAAACGTCACAACAACGGTTGGGGGCGCGAGCAGTTTTGGGCGCTGCGTGATATTTCTTTTGAGATCGCCCAGGGCGAGACCGCAGGCCTGATCGGGCCGAACGGCGCCGGAAAGAGCACCGCCCTCAAGATGATGGCGCGGATCCTCGAGCCGACCAGCGGCCGCATCACCGTCAATGGGCGGGTCTCGGCGCTGCTGGAGTTGGGAGCCGGCTTCCACCCCGATCTCACCGGCCGCGAGAACGTGTATCTGAACGGGACGCTTCTCGGCCTCAGCCAACAGGAGATGCGTGTCCGCTTCGACGATATCGTCGCGTTCTCCGGTCTGGAGCGCTTCATCGACATGCCGGTGAAGCACTACTCAAGCGGCATGTACATGCGCCTCGGTTTCAGTATCGCCATTCACGTCGCCCCGGATATTCTGCTGGTTGATGAAGTCCTGGCAGTAGGCGACCAGGCGTTCCAGACCAAGTGTATGGAGCGCATCTACGATCTCAAGCGCCAGGGAATCACCATCGTGATTGTGAGCCACGCGCTCGAGACGCTGCGAACCCTCTGCTCGCGTCTGATCTGGATCGAGCACAGCGATCTTCGTGCGGTCGGCCCGAGCGACGAGGTCGCCGCCAAGTACCTGAGACACTTCCAGATTCAAGAGAACGAGCGCCTGCTTCAGAGCGGCAGCCAGATTGACCCGGGTCAGCGTTGGGGCAGCGGCGAGGTCGAGATCACCGGCGTTCGCTTCCTGGATGCGCGCGGGGAGGAGCGCAAAGCCTTCCAGACCGGGGATGCGATGACGGTGGAGATCAGCTACAGAGCTCACGAGCCCGTGGATGAGCCCGTGATCGGCCTGGCGATCTATCGCCAGGATGGCACCCACATCAACGGACCCAACACTCGCTTCGGCGGATTGCGCCTGGGGCGCGTGTCGGGCTCCGGCACCGTGAAGTACCATATCCCCTACCTCCCCTTGCTGGCCGGCACCTTCGACCTCTCCGTCACGGCCTACGATCTGCCGATGCTGCATCCCTTCGACCATCAGCACCGCGCCTACACCTTCCAGGTCGTTCAGGGTGGCTCGCGCGAATTGTACGGCATCTTCGAGGTCCCCGGTGAGTGGGCCCACGAAGCCAACGGCCGCCGCCAGGAGGGAACACCCTGGCCCGTCCGGCATTATCCGGTGGCAGCGCCGAACGGCCATCACTGACCCGTTCTCATGATCGCAACCCCGCCCGTCGACGTCATCATCCCCTCGCTGAACGGCCGCGACCACCTCGCGCTCCTCCTGCCAACCCTCGCCGCACTCGACTACCCCCGCGACCGGCTCGCACTGATCGTCGTGGACAATGCCAGTGAGGATGGCACCCCCGAGTGGCTCGCAGCCCGGTGGCCGGCGGTATGCGTGCTACGCGCCGAGCGCAACCTGGGCTTTGCCGCTGCCTGCAACTGGGGCGCCCGGTCCAGCCGGGCCGAGTACGTGGCCTTCCTCAACAATGACATGCGGGTCGCGCCGGAGTGGCTGGGTGGCCTGCTCGCGCCCATCGCCGATCGAGTCGTCTGCACGGGCGGGACGATTCTCAGTTGGGACGGCCAGCGCGTGGATTTTGTCGAAGGTGCCCTCAACTGGTACGGCCGCGCCTTCCAGCGCGACCAGGGCTTGCCCTACCGCGCCGAGCGCTACGCCGATCCGCGCCCGCTACCCTTTGCCTGCGGCGGCTCGCTGCTCATCCACCGCGAGACCTTCCTGCAGGTGGGCGGCTTCGACGAGGATTTCTTCGCCTACTTCGAGGATGTTGACCTGGGCTGGCGGCTCTGGCTGCTGGGCTACCAGGTCTGGTTCGCGCCCCAGTCGGTGGCCTACCATCGCCTGCACGCGACCGGCGTCCATCTCGGCATTGCACGCCGCTACGCCCTCTCCGAGCGCAACGCGCTCTGGACCATGTTCAAGAACCTGGAGCAGCCCACGCTCGACCGGCTGCTCCCTGGCGCGTTGCTCCTCCAAACCGAGCGCGCTCTGGGCCTGGCGGCGCTGCTTCCCGATGAGATCGAGGCGGCCGAGGGCAACCTGACCGTGGCGGCACCGGCCGCCGCGATCTGGGCGGCACAGGAGGAGGCCCTGGCGGCTCTACCGGCCGTCGAGCACAAGCGCGCCTCGATTCAGTCGCGCCGCACGCTCAGCGACGCCGAGTTCTTTGCTCTATTTCCGCCTGTTCACCACAACCCACTCTTCCCGGGGCGTGCCCACAACGTGAACGAGCGCCGCTTCTGGTCCAGCGCTGGCCTGGAGCCGGAGAAAGGAGCCGGGGGCGCCGCTCGCCATCGCCCCCGGCTCCTGATCCTCTGCCACGAGAAGCTGGGCCCCAGGCTCGCCGGCCCGGCGATCCGGGCG
>DOUV01000887.1 GCA_003520455.1 Chloroflexota bacterium
CCGCGAATTATTGAGATGATACTATGCTTGCGACGAATTAATTAGACTAGTAGAGAACGATTCTCTTCCCGTCTTCATTCGACACTTGCAAAGAAATATATATCGATTTGCCAATCTTTGCTGGGGAACTCCTATCGAGCTGAACAAAAGACTAAAACTACAAAGAGAAAGAGAGAGACGAGAGATAAAAAGGCTGATATCGGATATGAATACAACAGAAAGAAAGATTCCTGAGGAGGAAATTGAGCGCCCATCTGGAGGGCTCATGATATGTATTTCCAACTTTCGGGAAATCCATCGTAATGCTCTGAGTCATTCATCGTCTTCCATAGAACAGGGATTGGCTTTGCCGAGGAAGTTTCTTGCCAGTGCTCAAAGAATCGACAGAGATGCGAGCGAACTTATTGATATCCTTCTTGGTAATGACTGTTTTCCAGAGTTTGTTCGTCTTGTCTCTATGGAAGACAGCATCAAAGGTGTTGAGCTTCGAGCAGTTGCAGTACCTGTGGAGCAAGAATATAAAATCATCTACACGGATGACGTGATGATCAATGAATTAGCCTCAGAAGCTCTAGCTAGCATAGCCTACACACCACAGGATCAGGATTTTTGGCTTTTTCCGGCTCCAGGTAGACTTCAAGCGCAAATAATTAATCCGCTGCTTATTCCGACGAGAAACTTTGGCCAGTACAATCTTGGAATTGCGCTAAAGGTCAAACCGGTTTCTCGGCCGCCGCAAGTCGTCGACAGTGCGGTCCAAGAACAGGTTGAAGAGCCAATTTTGTTTCCCGAGTGAGAAAGAGATGCCTGCACCGTATACTACATGGAAAGTCAGCTGCGTCCACGATGATAGTTAATTCCATGGTCCGCCGCCTTGTCCTCTCGACTGTCGGCACGAGTCTTTTGAACGCCCACCTGACCGACGCCGAGCGCCAGATGAGACCGCCCCTCTTGATCCGGCTGGCGAACGCCGCTGCTCTGGCTCGGGATGACGAGGCCATCATCACCACTTCGGACCGGCTCGCGTGGTGCCACGGGACCGGTCGATAATCGAGAGCCGATTGGGAATGCCAACGATTGAGTGGGGCAAGTTAGCCGTACTGGTATGGAAACAGAAGTGGGAGGGGATCCTGGGGATCGCCGGCGTCGTCGCGTCGGTCGTCGCCGGCGTCCCTCCATGGCTCGGCATTCCGCTTCTTCTGCTCGCCTTCCTTCTCCTGGTTGACCTCGCGATGACCACCCGGTTGGCGGTTCGCCTGGTGCGCGAGAAACAGGTTCCAATCGTCGTCATCGTCGGCAAGGATGATGACGAGTTTTACAAAATGATGGGCGAGGTCTGGGCGACAACGGCATCTGCCGGCTGCAGCGAAGACGTAGTGAGCGGCCAGTGGAAGCTTGATCGTGAAGATTACGTGATCCGGCGGGACTCAATATTGCCCCGACAGTCCAGGCCTTGGAAGGATCTCGTGCGCCAGTTCGCGAGCAAAATTGCGCGCCTGGGACGTCGACTGCCGGGTCGACACGTCTTCCACATCTTCCTGAACTGCCCTTCTGCCCTGGCAATCGGCCTCGGTGCCCGAATGGGCTCACTCGCTGAGGTTGTTTGCTATCACTATCAGCCAGGCGTTCGATACGTGCCTGTAATTGACTTCTCGCGGGCGCGAGGCGGAAACCCGCAGCCTGTGCGGGCAGTGAAGCGACGGATAACACAACCATATCAGTTCATCTGCGTGGAGCAGGTGGGAACGCTCACCCAGGAAGTGTTCGTCTCTCTGCGACTGTCGGGGCACGACCCGAAGGGTGCTGTCAACCTCATCGCTCCTCAACACGCGGCCCGAATCCGCATTCGGAATACGTACGATAACGTGTTGTCGACTGATGCGCATTGGCTTCGCGTGGAGCAGGAAGTCGTGACAGTGCTGACAGAACTTCTGGGGGGTGGAATCCGGCGACTCCATCTTTTTTTAAGCGTGCCGGTGGTGCTGGCCTTCGCGATTGGAATGGCGTTGGGCATCCATTCACCCATCACGGTCTACCACTGGTTCGGTGACAAGCAAGAGTATCGTCCAGTGCTGGAATTGGAACGCCTTGGGGAGTTGCGTTAGTTTGGAATAGTCGTCGCGGACCAGCGGTGCGCCGGCCCAGGTGATCGGGTCTATGGCTACACGTTGCCAGGCACTTGACGTTCCTCGTACATGGTCTTCGAGCCCATCGAGGGGGTCAGCCGGTGAACGAACCGAGATAGAGCACCATAGCAGTAGAGGACAATCTGCCCATGCGCCTGCTCAACTTTACGCATCCCCTCACCGCTGACCACCTCGCCGCCATTCCCGCGCTAACCGGCGACTCTGACATCACGGTGCGCGAGGTGCTCCCACAGCTCGACCCGCCCTCTCCCGGCACGTGCGATTCTCAAGTTGGCTGTGAGCATCGTGTTGGCGTAAGATTGTTGCCTGGCAGGACGGAGCGGCGCATCACAGTGGTTCAACCGGTGACCGTGGCCCAATCGGAATGCCCTGATGGCTCGAGGTCGGATGCGTTGCCGCGCCAGGGAGGCGATCTGGGAGGCAGGGATGACCCCGCCGGCCGGTCGGATGAGGCCCTGTAGGTTGTCCCGCCGGTGATTGCCGGGTAGACACCGATCTTGTGTGGCCCGAGGCAAGGCGCATTGAAGGGGCACAGATTGCAAGTTTCCAATTGAACCT
>DOUV01000083.1 GCA_003520455.1 Chloroflexota bacterium
GCGCGCGAGAAGTCCATCCGCCACGGCCACCCGTCGACGCTGCACCTGTGGTGGGCGCGGCGACCGCTGGCGGCCGCGCGGGCGGTGATCTTCGCCCAGATGGTGGATGACCCCTCGGAGCACACCGACGTCCTACTCAGCGATCCGGCCAAGAAGCGTGCGGCCACGCGCGAGCTCCACAAGCGGCTGGAGGCGTGGAACCGGCGCAAGGCTGCCTACGAAGCGGCGCGCGGCGAGGGCAACGGCAATGTGCCCGATCCCGGGCCTGAACCCACCCTGGAGGGCTGCGTGGCCGACCTGGAGCGGGAGCGGCTATTCAGGATCATCGAGGAGCTGGTCAAGTGGGAGAACACCACCAATGAGCAGGTCTTACAGCAGGCGCGCGACGAGATCTGGCAGAGCTGGCGCTACACCTGCGCCGAGAACGCCGATCACCCGCGCGCCAGAGAGCTGTTCGACCGCCACAAGCTGCCGGCTTTCCACGACCCCTTTGCTGGCGGCGGCGCACTGCCTCTGGAGGCGCAGCGGCTGGGGCTGGAGGCCTACGCCAGCGACCTGAACCCGGTGGCGGTGCTGATCAACAAGGCCATGATCGAGATACCTCCCAAGTTCGCCAACCGGCCGCCGGTCAACCCGGAGGCGCGGGCGGAGCAGCGGCTGATCGCGCAGACATGGAAGGGCGCGCAGGGGCTGGCCGAGGACGTGCGCTACTACGGCAAGTGGATGCGGGATGAGGCCGAGAAGCGCATCGGGCACCTGTATCCCAAGGTGGAGATCACCGCCGAGATGGCAGAGGAGCGGCCTGACCTGAAGCCGTATGTGGGGCAGAAGCTGACGGTGATCGCCTGGCTGTGGGCGCGGACGGTGAAAAGCCCGAACCCGGCATTTGCGGATGTGGAGGTGCCGTTGGCATCGACCTTTATGCTTTCGACCAAGCCGGGCAAGGAAGCGTATGTCGAGCCAGTCATCGAGGATGGCGGGTATCGCTTCACCGTCAAGGTAGGTAAACCCAAGAGCGCAGAAGCGGCAAAGAACGGGACATCAGCCGGTAAGCGTGCGGCTTTTAAGTGCGTGATGTCAGGAGTTCCTATTTCCTATGACTTCATTCGATCTGAGGGGCATGCCGGACGTATTGGCACACGACTGATGGCGATTGTCGCTGATGGCGAGCGCGGGCGGATTTATCTCGACCCCATACAAGAGCATGAAAGTACCGCTCGCACCGCACAGCCAGAATGGCAACCTGATTGTGAGATGCCAAAGAAACATCGCAATTTCCAACCTCCGGTCTATGGAATGAACAACCTTGGAGACATCTTCACTTCACGTCAACTCGTGGCACTGACGACCTTTTCCAACCTAGTACGAGAGGTGCGCGAGCGAGTGATGAGGGATGCAATAAACACCGGAGTTACTGATGATGGCAAGCTACTAGCTGCTGGTGGTACCGGAGTCGGAGCATATGGCGATGCAATAGGTGTATACCTTGCGTTTTCCCTCAGCAAACTTCTGGATAGATGTTGTACACTTGTCACTTGGTTTCCCGAACGCGATTCGACCTACCACGTTTTTGGACGACAAGCCTTACCGATGACATGGGACTTCGCAGAGACTAATGTGTTGGACGTGGGTACTGGGTCATTTCTTAACGCTGTCGTTTGGGAAGCAGAAGTCGTTGAAGCTCTCAACGCAGCGTTGCCGGCTTATGCCCTTCAGGTCGCAGCGCAAGATCAATCTGTATCGGCTGGAAAGGTTGTGTCTACTGACCCACCTTATTATGATAACATCAACTATGCCGACCTTTCGGACTTTTTCTATGTGTGGCTGCGCCGCGCAGTAAGACCGATCTTTCCAGATCTCTTTGCCACCCTCGCCGTCCCCAAGACCGAAGAGTTAGTGGCCACGCCCTACCGTCATGAGAACAGGCAAAAAGCAGAAGCGTATTTCCTGGATGGTATGACGGCGGCAATGCGCTGCCTTGCCAAACAGACGCATCCAGCGTTTCCGGTAACCATCTACTATGCCTTCAAGCAATCTGAAAGTAAAAGCGATTCCGGAACCGCCAGTACCGGCTGGGAGACATTTCTCGAAGCATTGATGCGGGCCGGTTTCTCCATTACCGGTACATGGCCTGTTCGCACTGAACTAGCCAATCGCATTCTCGCTAAGAACAACAGCGCCCTTGCATCCAGCATCGTACTTGTTTGTCGCCCTAATCCTACCGATACGTTCACGGTAAGCAGACGCGAATTTGTGTCCGCCCTCAAGACCGAGCTCCCTATCGCCCTCGCCCACCTACAGCGCGCCAACATCGCCCCAGTCGACCTGGCGCAAGCCGCCATCGGTCCCGGCATGGCCGTCTATACCCGCTACGCCAAAGTGCTGGACGCGGCAGGGAACCCGGTTCCGGTGCGCGAGGCGCTGGCGCTGATCAACCAGACGCTGGACGAGGCGCTGGCCGAGCAGGAGGGCGATTTCGACGCGGACAGCCGCTGGGCGCTGGCCTGGTTCGAGCAATCCGGCTTCGACCCTGGCGAGTACGGCGTGGCCGAGACGCTGTCCAAGGCCAAGAACACCAGCGTCGACGGCATGGTGGACGCGGGCATCCTGGTCTCCAGCCGCGGCAAGGTCAGGCTGTTACGACCCAACGAGATGCCGGCCAACTGGGACCCCGCCAAAGACCGCCGCTTGACGGCCTGGGAGAGCGTCCATCAACTGATCCGCGCCCTGGAAACAGGCGGCGAAGCCGGCGCGGCCGAGTTGGCCGCCAAGCTGGGCAGCCAGGCCGAGACCGCCCGCGAGCTGGCCTACCGCCTCTACACCATCTGCGAGCGCAAGAAGCGCGCGGCCGAGGCGCTGTCATACAACGCGCTGGTACAGAGCTGGCCGGAGATCATGCGCCTGGCGCGCGCTGAAGACAAGACCCAACCGGCCCAAAGCAGTTTGTTCGATGATGAATGAGGGAGCGTAGCAGATGAACTTCGACATCTACTGCGATGAAAGTCGCCAGGAGTACTTTGCAGCCCGGTCTGCTGACGGGCAAGCGCACTTCGTGTTGATCGGCGGCCTTTGGGTAATCGCTGAGAAGCGGGAGTCGTTGAAGGATCAGATCAAACAACTGCGCGCCCACCACGATGTTCACGGCGAGTTCAAATGGACCCGGGTAAGCCCCTCCCGTCTGCCATTTTATCTGGCCCTGGTGGACCTGTTCTTTGCCAGCGACGCCATACGCTTTCGCTGCCTCGTCTTGCCGGCCCACCAGCTCGACGCCGTTCGTTTTCACGGCGGCGACAACGAGCTGATGTTCTATAAGTTCTACTATCAACTCTTGCATCACTGGATACTGGACTTCAACACCTATCGCATCTTCACCGACTTACGCACCAATCGCGTGCAGCAGCGTCTGGAGAAGCTCAGGGAAGTCTTGGACAATTCCAACCGCTTTGCAAACGTTGCGAGTGTGCAGGCCCTTCCATCGGAGCAGTTGAATTTACTGCAACTGGCCGACGTGCTGATTGGGGCAGTTGGTTATCGCTTTCACAGCGGAAAGTCCAGTTCAGCCAAATTGGATGTGGTCCAGGCGCTCGAGGCCCGACTCGGTCACCCGATTCAGCCAACGCGCAAGAGCGAGGAGAAGTTCAACGTGTATCGCTGGCGACCGGGGGGAGGTTGGTGACATGCCGCCTGCGCTTGCGCTTTACTCCACCGAACAGGAATATCGTGACCATTACGAGCGCTGCTACTGCAGCGTGAAGATTTCTACCTTCGATGGTCTGCGCGTGTACTTTCCCAAGCAACAATTCGACGATGCGTTCTTCGAGAGCGCAAACCGTCGAGCGCGAGACAAGAGCGTTTTCTCGCTGGCACGCGCCGAGCGGATAGATTGGATACGCGCTGCACTGGAGGATCCAAAGGCGGAGCTATACCAGGGCTGGGATCGGGACAGGAAGGTGATCGACCGTGATCGACGGATTACCCTCGTGTATGGCAACTACGTGGTCGTCTTGCTGGTACGCCGCAAACGCAACTCCGCCACCTTTATCACGGCCTATGTTGCCGGTGCGAGTACAATACAAAAAATCAGGAGCAGCCCGCGGTGGTGATGAGAGAGGTTGAGAAAACCCAAAAAGAAGACCGCTGGTTAATATTGGCCCAGCGGTCGAAGCCTTTGTAGGACCCAAACTGTGAGTAAAGGTCACCATCATCATAGCCCAACCGGGATCGAAAGTCAAGCAAAGGCCAGATTTTTGTAACTGCTCAGGCATGCTG
>DOUV01000443.1:0-728 GCA_003520455.1 Chloroflexota bacterium
GGGCCCCGCTCGTGACGTTCAACTACGAGGCCCAGCCGCGCGCTGCGCTGGGGTACAGCCTGACGCTCATGCTCGGCGTCCTGTGGAAGATAGGCCTCCTCGCCGATCCGACTCCCGAGTTGGAGCGGGCCGTGACGTTGCTCGACGCGGCCCGGGGCGAGTGGCAGCCGGAGGTGCCGCTGGAAGAGAATCTGGCCAAACGGGTGGCGGCCTGGTTCTCGAATGGATTACCGGTGATCTTCGGGGCCGAGCACCTGAGCGCCGTCGCCCGCCGCTGGACCACGCAGGTCAACGAGAACAGTAAGGCCTGGGCGTTCTGGGCCGAGATGCCCGAGCTCAACCACAACGTCGTCGTGGGCTTCGAGCACCCGCGTGGTGTGGCTGAGGCCGCGCGAGTCGTCCACCTGCTCTCGGCCAGCTACAACGAGCGCATCGTCGCCCGCTTCGAGATCACGGGCCAACTCCTGGATGAGGCCGGCGTTGCCTGGCTTCCGATCGCCGCGGAGGGCGAGAACCCGCTGTCGGAACTCCTCTGGACCACCTACCTGGGCGATTTCGCCAGCTACTATCTGGCGATCCTCTATGGCGTTGACCCCACGCCGGTCGAGCCGATTGCCCGGCTCAAGGAGCGGCTGGCCGAGCGGTAGCGTGCAGCAGAGGCTCCGCGAAGAGAAGAGAGCAGAGAATTCCCGGTGTGCTATAATCAGATCGCTCTTATTGGAATACGG
>DOUV01000443.1:772-5788 GCA_003520455.1 Chloroflexota bacterium
GGAGGTGCGACGCACTTTCCGAAGTGCGTCGCACCTGATCCGTGCGCGACTCCGGTTTGAGCGAATCAGGTAACAGCGCGACGATGCGCGATTCAGCGCCTGCAACGATGCAGGTGGCTCGGACCTCGGAGGAGAGCAATGTTCGATGCTGAACAGCCCGCGTGGTTCCCCCCAATGGAGACCCCGCCCGAAGATATATACGATACCATCCTCGAGACGATCGGCCGGACGCCGCTCGTGCGCCTGCACAAGGTAACCCGCGGGCTCAAGCCGACGGTCCTGGCCAAGTGCGAGTTCATGAACCCTGGCGGCTCGGTCAAGGACCGCATCGGCATCGCGATCGTTGAGGACTACGAGCGGCGCGGGTTGCTCACGCCCGGCGGCACGATTGTCGAGAGCACCTCGGGCAACACCGGCGTCGGTCTGGCCATCGCCGCTGCGGTCAAGGGCTACCGGGCCGTCTTCGTGATGCCCGACAAAATGTCGGAGGAAAAGATTCGTCTGCTGCGGGCCTTCGGCGCCCGCGTGGTGATCACACCCACTGCGGTCCCACCCGACGACCCGCGCAGCTACTATAGTGTGGCCCGGCAGATCGTGGAGGAGACGCCCGGCGCGGTGCTGGCGAACCAATACCACAACCCGGCCAACCCCCAGATTCACTATTGGACCACGGGTCCGGAGATCTGGCAGGGGAGCGGGGGGCGCGTCACCCACTTTGTGGCCGGGATGGGCACCGGCGGAACCATCAGCGGGACCTCGAAATACCTCAAAGAGCAGAATCCCGCCGTCAAGACGATCGGCGTTGACCCCGTCGGCTCACTCCTCTACGAATATTTCTACACTGGCCGGATGGCCGAAGCCTTCACCTACAAAGTCGAGGGCATCGGCGAGGATATCCTGCCCGGCACCCTCCACTTTGACCTGGTCGACCAGGTCGCCCAGGTCAGTGACAAAGAGAGTTTCCTGATGACCCGGCGGCTCGTCCGAGAAGAAGGGCTCTTCTGCGGTGGGTCCTCGGGGACGGCTGTGGTAGGGGCGCTCCACGTCGCTCGTGAGCTTGGCCCGAGCGATGTGGTGGTGGTGATCCTTCCCGATAGCGGTTCGCGCTATCTCAGTAAGGTCTTCAACGACGACTGGATGCGCGAGAACCGCTTCCTGGACTACAGCCTCCTCGGTGAGGGTCGTATCAGCGATATCCTGGAGCGCCGGGGCGAGCGCGATCTCATACTGGCGCACCTGACGGATCGCAAACTCGACGTCATCAGGATGATGAAGGAGAATGATATCTCGCAGGTGCCGGTGGTGGAAGGCGAGGATGGCAACCAACGCTACGTCGGGATCGTCAACGAGCGGGACATCCTCAACCATCTCCTGGGCGCCGGGCACCGTCATGACCCGGCCGAGACCATCGAGGATATCATCAGTACCGACGCTGCCCTCGTCGGCCTCGACACCTCGTTGGACGCGCTGGCTGAGGCCTTCACCAGTGGTACCGTCGCCGTGGTCGTTAACAATTCCGGCCAGGTCCAAGGCATCGTCACTAAGATCGACCTGATCGATTACCTGGCCCGCCGGCTACGATAGGCATACGCGGCTCGAGCATTCCTGTTCCCTGCCACGTGTCCTGTTCTGCGTATTTTTTTATCCACTCCTACAAAATAGGGTGTGTCGCGTGTGCGAGCGCGTCGCGCTCGCACACGCGACACCAATATGAGCTTTTTTGATCTCTCGCTCGAAAGGAGATCCGCGTGACTGATCGCATCTCGCTCGCCGGCTGGAGTTTGGTCCGCCGCTTCCGCGGCGAGACGACTCCGCTGGCGCTGCTCGACTTCCCGCGGGTCGCGCGCCAGGAGTTCGGCTTCGACGCTATCGAGCTCAACAATGTCTTCTTCGAGTCTACCACGTCCACATATCTGAGCGACCTTCGCCGCCGCGCGGATGGCGAAGGCGTCGCGATGCTGAACATTGCGGTTGACAAGTGTGGGGACATGGCTTCGCCCCGCGAGTGGCGCGAGGCGGTCAAGCGCCACCGGTCCTGGCTTGACGCTGCGTTGGCCCTGGGGTGCACGGCGATTCGCGCCAACGTGGGCGGCTACGATGCGCCCTCCGCTCTCGTGGCCCTGGCGGTCGCGAAGGAGAGTTTTGCCGCGCTGGCGGCTGAGGCCGCCGAGCGCGGCGTGATGCTCCTGATCGAGAACCACTGGGGCCTCTCGGCCGACCCGGCCGCAATCGTGACGATTGTCGAGGCCGCGAACACGCCCTGGCTCGGCACGCTCCCTGACTTCGGCAACTTCCCCGACGAGATTCGCTACGCCGGCCTGGCCCAAATCGCGCCCTACGCCAGGGCGGTCCACGCGAAATTCTATGACTTCGCCCCCGATGGTAGCCAACCGCGGCTTGACATCGCCCGCTGCGTTGAGATTCTGCGAGCCGCGGGGTATCAGGGCTCCTGGGGGATCGAGTACGAGGGCAAGGGCGACGAACACGAGGGCATCGTTCGCAGCCGCGACATGCTGCGAGCGCTGCTGGAGGCCCCGCCCGCCTGAGGCGATTCGGGCCGCCGTGGATTTTTATCGCCGGGATCGAGCGTGAATGTCAGGCTACCGGGGGAGTTGCCCCGCCGGGCCTCGTTCCTGACGCTCGCGCATCGTTCTCATCTGCGTGAGAAATCGGTGATGACACCGGAAAGGGGACCAGAATCCAATGGCACTTCCCGATCTCAGAGCCCAGGCCACCCGGCGCACAGCCGAGCAGATGCTCGAACATCTGCGGTCGTTCGAGTTGGACCTGAAGTTTTCGGCGGGCATCTGGTTCTTCTCGCCCCCCTTCAGCCGCTTTCACGCCAGGTACAAACCCGAACTCACCATCGAGCAGCGGCTGGAGATCGCCGCCGGGCTGCACGACTATGGCCTGGTCGGGCTGGAGGCACACTACCCGAACGAGATCAACGAGCAGAACCTCGGCCTGTGGCAGCAGTTCACGAACGATACCGGCATCCGGCTCATCACCGTCATCCCGCTGCTGTTCTGGGATGAGCAGTTCGAGTGGGGCTCGCTCTCCAACCCGCTCGACGGGCCGCGCCGTGCGGCGATCGAGCGGACGAAGCACGCTTTCGAGCTGAACAAGGAGTTGGACACCGACTTTGCGGTGGTCTGGCCCGGAATCGATGGCTATGAGAACCCGTTCGGCCACGACTTCGTGGCCATGCGCGACCGCTTTGCCGAGGGACTGGCCGAGGCCATGGACGATGTGCCGGGCGTCCGCGTGGCGTTCGAGCCGAAGCCCTATGAGCCACGCGGGCACATCTTGTACGGCACTACTCCCGAGGGGCTGCTACTCGCGCACAAGGTCGAATCGATGCTGCAGCGGCCGGCCAATCGGCGGCTGCTCGCCGAGGGTCATGCCCTGTGCGCCATGAATCCCGAGGTTGGCCACGTGCTGATGGGCTTCGAGGAGCTGGCGTACGCGTTTAGCTGGCCACTCGCCGAGGGGCGCCTGGCGCACAGCCACTGGAACAGCCAGCCGTTGGGGAACTACGACCAGGACCTCAACGTGGGAATGGTCTCCCCCGAGCAACTTGATGCCTTGATGTACACGCTGAAGATGTATGGGTACCGCGGGTATTTCGGCATCGATATCAATCCGGAACGGATGCCGGTAGAGAGCGCCTTGAAAATCAGCATGGACGCGATCCGCGCCGCCAACGACCGCATCAACGAGCTGGATCATGAGGCGATCCTCTTCAGCCACGCCCACCCCGACCGGGCTCGCGGCTGGCTGGAAGCATACCTGGTGCGCGCCCGGGCGCCCCACCCGGATCGTTTGCCACCACTGCCTCCTCTCAAGTAATCGCCGGCAGGCTCGAGATTTCTTTGCCGAGGCATCCTTCAGAGCGGGAGGATTCACGTGGAAGGCAGGCAAGCAGAGGTTGTGGTCGCCGGTCATATCTGCCTGGATGTCATCCCAACGTTTGGGGAGCGGGAAGGCGGGCTCGAAGCGTTGCTCGTTCCCGGCAAACTGGTGGAGGTCGGACCGGCGGTCCTGGCGCCGGGGGGTGCGGTGTCCAACACCGGCCTGGCGCTGCACCGCCTCGGGGTGCCCACTCGCCTGATGGGGAAGGTGGGCGACGACCTGTTTGGGCGCGCGATCCTGGACGTGCTGCGGCAGCGGGAGCCCGCGCTGGCCGAGGGGATGATCGTCACAGAGGGAGAGCCCAGCTCGTACACCCTTGTCGTGAACCCCCCAGGTGTCGACCGGATATTCTTTCACTGCCCCGGAACCAATGATACCTTCGGCGCCGGCGATGTGGCCGACGAGCAGGTGGCCGGGGCGCGCCTGTTCCACTTCGGCTACCCACCGATCATGCGCCGGATGTACAGCGCCGAGGGCAGAGAGTTGGAGGCCTTGCTGCGCCGGGTGAAGGCGCACGGGCTGACGACGTCGCTGGACATGGCCAAACCTGATCCGGAGTCGGACGCCGGGCGTGCCCCGTGGCCGGCGCTGTTGGCGCGCGTCTTACCCTTCGTTGACGTCTTCCTGCCCAGCCTGGACGAGATCCTCTTCATGCTGGATCGGGAGCACTTCGAGCGGATGCAGCGGGGCGGGAGCCTGGCGAACGCGCTCCTGGAGGCCGGTGGGCTCTTACTGCGTGAGCTGTCGGAGCGCTTGCTGGGACTCGGTACCGCCGTGGTCGCGCTGAAGTTGGGTGACCAGGGTTTGTATCTTCGAACAACAGGAGACCCCGACCGCCTGGCGGACCTGGGTGAGGGTGCCCCTGGGGACCCGCAGCCCTGGCTGGACCGGGAGCTCCTCGCCCCCTGTTTCAAAGCCAACGTGGTTGGGACAACGGGTGCAGGCGACTGTACGATCGCCGGCTTCCTGGCGGGGCTGTTGCAGGGGTTGTCGCCGGAAGAGGTGATGACCGCTGCCGTAGCCGTCGGCGCGTGCAGTGTGGAACGGGCCGACGCCACCAGCGGCGTGCCGGCCTGGGCGGCCGTGAAGCGGCGGGTCCAGTCC
>DOUV01000940.1:0-888 GCA_003520455.1 Chloroflexota bacterium
GCTGCTGGCCATCCCACTGGCTATCCTTGAACCCCGCTGGCACCAGGCCGGGTTTCCCGTCTTCGACCGGCCCGACATGCTCTTTGCGAGCCGCCATCTGCTCCTGGCCGGGATCCGGGACGAACGCGTGCGGCCCTGGGTCGAGACCGTGGCAGCTCAGCAGGATCCAACGGGCCGCTGGCAGCTGCGGCGGAGTCGCCAGCGGGAGAGCGGCTGCCCGTTCGAAGTTCCCGGGGAGCCGAGCCGTTGGCTGACCGCCCAGGCTCTCTCCGTGCTGCGCGGCTTCTACGGCGAGTCGGATGGTTGAGCGCCGGCCCTCGCCCGCGCGGCCGAGCGCGCCCCGGTCGCTCCGCGCTTGGATCAGACGTTCCAGGCGACTATAATCTCATTATGACCAAACAACCCGATTGCCCCTACTTCCACGGAGACTACTTCCGGGGCCGTGCGAAGGAAGAGTGCCGGCTGTTGGAGCGTAGCGGCTATGGGGAACAGTGGACGATCAATCTCTGTAGCTCCTGCCCGGTACCCGGCATTGTTCGTGACACGACCTGCAATCATCTGGCGCTGGAAGCCGAGATCGTGCGGAAATTCGGTCTCTTCCCGCGCGTGAGCGTTTTTGCTATCTGCACGGATAGCCTGCAGTCGCTCCCCGACCCCAGGCACTGCCCGGGCTGTGAAGAGCAGACGGCAATGCCCCCGGCAGAGCGCGAGTAAGTTACGCGACGCTTGCGAATTGGCCCTGCCCTCCCGCCTCGCCGGTGAGCCCGTTTGCCGATTCAGAACACAAGAGCCCGGGCCGCTGCTCGCCATGTCAGCGGCCCGGGCCGGTTTTACGCCTCAACCCCAGGTGCGAGCGATGGCGTACCACACTTTCTGTAAAAGTGGCGC
>DOUV01000940.1:1038-3677 GCA_003520455.1 Chloroflexota bacterium
CTGGAGACGATTTCGCCAACAGGGTCATATGAACACATCATCGGTGCGAGCGACTCGTTTCGGCGTTGGTTTTCCCGTGGCGGGGCGTCTTGTCCCCAATGTTGATGTTCTACGGATGGTGGCCGGACCCGTTGGGGGATTGTCTCTCAATTACTGACCTTCATTGGCAGGCGCACCTTGTACTCAGTCCCGGCGTCAGGCGGGCTCTGAATCAACAATTCGCCGCCGTGGGAGCTCACGATCTCGCGCGCCGTCGCCAGACCAATTCCCGCCGAGCTGCGACTGGCACGCGTCCGATCAGCCCGGCGCCTGGAATCGTAACGAGGGACTGAGCTCGGCTCCAGAATGCCCGGCCCCTCATGAGCCACACTGATCTCAACCCACCAGCGCCCGAGTCCTCTCGTACCAGTCGGGGTGTGACCATCCCCGTTCCCGTGAGCGCCTCCCCGCACCCCTCCCAACGTCGCCTTGATCTGAACCCGCCCCCCGGGGCCAGCCTGCGCCAGTGCGTTATCCACCAGGTTGGCCAGCACCTGGTCGAGTTGCGCGGCATCACCACCGACGGGGAGCGCCTGACGGGGGCGCTGAACGTGTAACACGATGCCCGCCGTCTGCGCCCGCGGCCAGAATTTCTCGCAGCAGCGGTCGAGAAGCGAGTTCAGGTCCACAGCGTGCCCGTTTGTGGGGCTGCGGCCGACCTCGATGCGGGCCAGTTCGGGGAGCCCCTGGACCCACCGGGCCAACCGCTCCGTCTCGGCCGAGATAATCTCTGCCACATGCTGCTGCTCCTGCGACGTGGCGGACCCATCCAGCAGTGTCTGGCTGTAACCCTGAATCGAGGCTAACGATGTGGACAAATCGTGGCTGAGGTTCACCAGGAAATTGTGCTGCTGCTGTTGAACGGCCTTGACTCGGGCGACCAGCGTGTTGAAAGCTACCGCCAACTGGCTCACATCATCGGTACCTGAGATCGGCATCTCGGCGTCGTAGTCCCCTCCGGCCAGTGCCTGGATCGCCAGAGTGAGATCGTCCAGCGGCGCGGAGAGCCGCCCGGCAATCAACCAGATCGCCGTGACGGCTACCGCCAGAACGAGTATCCCGGCCAGCAGCAAGCGTGGGAGCAGCACCACCCATCCGCCCACCAACTCCGCAACCGGAACCGCCAGTAGAATCAGGTCGGACGGAGAGGAGGGTTCGCGGGTCTGCCACGGGACCACCGTGACGAACACGGTCTGTCCGCCGATCTCCATGCGCTCCACCGGCGGCGCCTCTCCGTCGGTGAGCATCGTGCGCTCGATGAACCCGCGAGGGAGCGCGAGGGCCATTCCGTTGAGCTCGGCCGCGGTATCGGCGACGACACGATTGGCATCCGTGACCACCAGCAAACGCGCGCTCTCGCCGGTCGCAGCCCGAGCCGCCGCCTCAAGCTGCGCGTCCGAACCCGTCAGCGTCGCGGGCAGGCGTGCGGCCACCTGATTCGCCAGCAGCAGCACACTCGCGTGCGCGACCCGCGCCTGCGCATCTTGCCAGAGAATCGCACCGGCCGTTCCCAGTACCAGCAGCGTAACCAGGACCGCGGCAAGTGCTCGCTCGATAAGCCTGCGTTTGAAGGTCATCGCCCCTTCACAGATCGATCTCGGCTGTCCCACGGCCGACCGCGCGCGACTGACCAGAGAGCTGGCGCCGAAAAGATGCTCAACAGATGATCTCCGCATATCCCCTCTTCTCACCCTTCGTGTCAGAAGCCACACTCAAGCGGCCCGCGTCTCCTGTCGGTGATTCCCCTCACCCCTGAGCCAAGACCGGCGAGGGCGCGTTGTGCCCATTGCGGCTGTGGGTCTGAGGGGCACCGTGGCCCGTACGCAGGTGATCCAGAATATCGGGGAGCATGCGGCGGGCAGCCTCCTCACCCGCCGTGATGATCTCATCGGCCTTGTCGTATTCGAGTGAGCGATAGCGTGTCACGTCCGGCTGTACCAGCACATCGACCGCGCCCATGCGCGACTCGATGATGCCGGCCTCCATGATCTCCATCGTCCCGAGGTAGATGCCCAGGAGGTTGGGCATCCGGCCACTCGCCAGCATCTCGCGGCGATGGATGCGGTCGGTCAGGCTGGGGATCACACTACAGGCGATAATGATGTCGGCCTGGCCCGCCAACGCGCTCACCGGTACCGGGTTCACGGCGCCACCGTCGATCAATCGGCGGCCATCGAGTGGTGCCGGCTCGAAGATGCCGGGAATACTGAAGCTTGCCCGTACCGCCTCCGCCACCGAGCCACTCTTCAACACCACTTCCTCGCCGGTGATGAGGTCAGCCGCCACGGCGCGCAGCGGAATGCGCAGTTGGTCAAAGCTCTTGTTCTCGAAGAAACCCTGTAAATAGCGAACCGTCCTTTGGCCGCGGATGAATCCACTGCGTGGGATGACAGGCACATCAAAGAGGCCGCCGAGCAGGCTGGTCGCCCTCGGCAGGCGGCGGGCAAAATCGGCGATCTCCTCGATCGTACGGCCGGCGCAGTACAGCCCACCAAAGAGGGCCCCCGCACTGGTCCCCGCGATGATGTCAATCGGAACGCCGGCCTGGTCCAGCACCTTGAGCAGGCCGATGTGGGCGATGCCCCGCGCGTTGCCCGAAC
>DOUV01000073.1 GCA_003520455.1 Chloroflexota bacterium
CTTGAGGCCGGGGCCGTCGTCGTCACGTTGGGCAGCGAAGGAATCGCCTGGCTCGACGAGGCCGGCTACGGGGAGGAAGCCGCCGTGAACCGGAGCGAGGTTTTCGATGTCACCGGCGCCGGCGACACCGTTATCGCCGTGCTGGCCATGGCCTATGCCAGCAATCTTTCGCTGGCCGATGCCTGTCACCTGGCGAACGTCGCCGCCGGCCTGGTCGTCCGCGTGGCCGGGAACTACGCGCCGACGCTCGCGGAACTGGAAGCAGCCCTGGCGAAGGCCACCTGATACGCTCGCCCCTTTCTCCGTTCCCCGGTAAAGGGAGGAGGCGGGAACGGGTGCGTAGCAGAGAGAGATGTTCAAGGGCGCCTGATTCGCGTAATAGGGGAAAACGGATACAATTCCTGCGTTCGGAGCACGAATGAACCGGGTTTTTACGCTAGAGGCGGCGCTCGCCGCGCGAAATGAGGCGCGTTTGGCTGGGCGCCGGCTCGTTTTTACCAATGGTATCTTTGATGTGTTGCACGTAGGCCACCTGGACTATCTGGAGCGGGCCGCCGTGCTCGGCGACCTGCTCTGGGTGGGGCTCAACGACGACGCGTCCGTGCGGACACTGAAGGGGCCGCAGCGGCCATTGGTCCCCTGGGCGGACCGGGCGCGGTTGCTGGCGGCGCTCCGGCCGGTGGATGCCGTCATCGGTTTCAGCGAACGCCGGGCTGATCGCCTCATCGAGAGGCTGGCTCCGGATGTCTACGTCAAAGGCGGGGATTATACCCCTGATACCCTCCTCGAAGCGCCCACCGCCGCGCGCGTCGGTGCCGAGGTTGTCATTCTCCCATTCCTGCCTGGCCATTCCACCAGCGAGCTGATCGCAACGATCCTTGCGCGGTACTGTAAGCCTGCAGACAAACCCGCTAGTGCGTGAAATGTATTCTGCTACACGGACTTGCTCGTGACTGCCCACATCTGGTATCGCAAATTTTTCTGCCCCCTCTCCTTATCACAACGGCCCAACACAGAGAGCCAGGGGAATGCAGAGTCATTTGACTGTGACGGCTGTGGCATCTGGCGTGGCCGTGTTCAACAACTCGGCCACGGTCCGCCAGAATGGGTGCGACATCGAGGTACCACCCTCCAGGTGTCCCAATACGGGCCTTCCGTTTTTCGGTTCGATTTCTTGAGCGCTGATTTCTGATTGTTATGGCCGTCGACACTTCGCGCCTCACCCAACAGATGCAAACCGATGTGAGCGTATCGCGGCGCGGGATCGCACGGGCGGCCGGGATCATTGGTCTCGGCAACGTTGCCAGCCGTGCCCTTGGCCTGATCCGTGAGACAACGATCGCGAATCAGTTTGGCGCCGGCCCACTGGTGGATGCATTTGTGGTGGCAGCCACCGTGCCGACGACAGTCTATGATCTGTTGGTCGGCGGGCTCCTCAGTTCGGCCCTGGTCCCGGTGTTCAGCGAGTACGCCGCGAGCGACGACGACCCTGACGCGCTCTGGCGATTGGCCAGCATCGTGCTGAGTGCGGCAACAGCCGTTCTGGCAGTGTTAGGTCTCATCCTGATGCTCTTCGCGCCCCAAGTGGTGGCGCTCATGGCCAGCGGCTTCGATGCCGATCAGCGGGCGCTGACGGCCGGGCTGATCCGCATCCTCGTACCGGCGATCTTCTTCCTCGGACTGAGCGGGATTCTCATGGGCCTGCTCTACGCGCTCAAACGGTTCTCCTTCCCCGCCTTCGGAGCCGCCGTCTACAACCTGGGCATCATCCTTGGCGCACTGGTGATCAGCCGCTTCTTCAGCGGCCCGGCGCGCATCTACAGTTTGGGGCTTGGTATCCTGCTGGGCAGCACCGGCCAATTCCTCCTGATGCTGCCCGATCTGCGCGACGCGCGCTTGCGCCTCACCCTGGTCTGGAACCACCCGGGCTTACGACGTATTTTGACGCTCTATGTCCCGATCGGTCTGAGTGTCGTGGTGGCCAATCTTGGGGTAGTGATTGACCGCAATTTAGCCTCGACCACCGGTGCTGGGAGTCTGAGCTGGATGCGCTACGCAACGACGCTCCAGCAGCTTCCGCTCGGCATCGTGGCGGTGGCTGTCTCGCAGGCAGTGCTTCCCAGCCTGGCGCGCCTGACGGCCGACGAGCAGCTTCCGGCCTTTCAGCGCACCCTGCAGCACGGCCTGCGGATGGTTCTTGTCCTGATGCTCCCCGCCGCTGTGGGCCTCTTCGTGCTGGCCGAGCCGATCATCCGGCTGCTCTTCCAACATGGCGACTTCAGCGCGTTCGACACTATCCAGACGGCCGCAGCTCTCCGGATCTACCTGCTCGGGATGGTCGCGGCGGCAATCGATCAGCCCCTGATTTTCGCCTTCTACGCCCGCCAGAACACGTGGACCCCGGCGATGGTGGGCGTGGCCGGAGTGGGCATCTACCTGGTGTTCGCGCTCCTGTTGATTGGCCCAACCGGCTACTTGGGGCTGGTCTTCGCCAGTTCCATGCAGCTGACCGGCCATGCCCTGATCATGCTCTGGTTGCTGCACCGCCAGCTGCGGGGGCCGGAGGAGAGTGGGCTGCCGGCAGCGGCGCTGAAGTCGCTGGTCGCGGCGCTGCTGATGGGGCTCGCCACCTGGGCTATGTTGACCGGACTGCACCCTCTGTTCGGGAATGAGAACAACCTGGAAGCCGAGGTGCTTCTCGTGATCGGCCCGGCGTTCGTGGGGGCCCTAACCTACGCCGCTCTCGTCGTAGCGCTGCGGTTGGAAGAGGCCACTGAGGTCGTGGGATTGATCCGCCGCCGGTAGTACCCAGGACGGCGCACCGGTCCAGGTGTGACGCACCTGCCAATCCGGGGTTAGACCCCCCGTGAGCCGCCTGGTCTCGCGATCGAGCGCTCCGGTTGTCCCGTTCCAAATTCATCCGCCCC
>DOUV01000482.1 GCA_003520455.1 Chloroflexota bacterium
CTGGCCGAGCCCGGCGAGATGACCCTGCGGGCCTTCCTGAACGGCCGCCTCGACCTGGCTCAGGCTGAGGCGGTCCTCGACGTCGTGCGTGCGCGGACCGAGGCCGGACTGCAGACGGCTCAGGCCCAACTGGGCGGGGCACTCTCCCACGAGATTCGCCAGGCGCGGGCGGCGCTCCTGGAGGTGCTCGCGCACTTGAGCGCGTTGATTGACTTCCCGGAGGACGAGGTGCCGCCGCAACTCATTCGTCCGCAGCTCGACGAGGCCGAGCGGTTGCTGCAGGGATTGCTGCGCACGGCCGATCGTGGGATCCTGCTGCGCGAGGGGCTGCGGGTGGCGATCGTCGGGCGGCCCAACGTGGGGAAGTCCAGCCTGCTCAACCGTCTGCTGCGCCACGAGCGTGCGATCGTCACTGAGATTCCGGGGACCACCCGCGATCTCGTCGAAGAGAGCCTCTCGATTCGGGGGGTTCCCGTCGTGCTGGCGGATACCGCCGGGATCCGCGATACGTCCGACGTGGTCGAGGCCCTTGGGGTGGCACGAAGCCGCGCCGCGCTCGAGCAGGCCGACCTGGTGCTGCTCGTTCTGGACGCCGGCCAGCCCCTGACCGACGAGGACTGCGCGCTGGCAGCCATTGTTGGCGGCCGCCCGGCCATCGTCGTCTGGAACAAGCTCGATCTGCTGGGTGGAGATGGGGAACAGGCGGATACCCTCTCCGTGCCTCTCCCTGGTGTAGTGCCTGAGGCGCCGCGGGTGGCGGTCTCGGCGCGCACCGGAGCGGGAATCGAGGCCCTGGAGGCCCGGGTGTGGGAGTTGGTAATGGGCGGTCAGGTCGTCGCGACGATAGGCCGCGAGGCGCTGGTGAGTAACCCGCGCCACAAGGCGGCGATCCGCACGGCGCTCAACAATGTGCAGGCCGCTCGCTCCGGCCTCGACGAGGGGCTGCCGGCCGACTTTTTGACGATTGACCTCACGGCGGCGGTCAACGCGCTGGGGGAAATCACAGGCGAGACGGCGACAGAGGATCTGCTCGACGTCATTTTCTCGCGGTTCTGCATCGGCAAGTAGGGGGAGTACTCGGAGTGATTGACGGGCCGGTAGCATTTCCCCCTGGTGACTCAATCGGCGGTCGCTGAAGCCATATCACTCGGCTTTTGATAGGGCGGCTGATTGGCGAGCCAGCGCTCGGCGAGTGGGGGCAGGTCGCGGAAGGGACCGAAGCGGATATCGGCTGCCGGTAGGGAGTTGAGGAAGATCGAGCCGTAGCTCTTGGTGAAGACCCGGCTGTCCAGCAGCGCCACTACGCCGCGATCCTCGGCCGAGCGGATCAGCCGGCCGAAGCCCTGGCGGAATCGGATCACGGTCTGCGGCACGGCGTACTGGAGGAAGTGATCCTCGTAGGTCTCGGCGCGCGCGCTGAAGACCGGGTCGGTGGGTACCGGGAAAGGCAGGCGAGCGATCACGAGGCAGCTCAGGGCGGGGCCGGCGACGTCTACCCCTTCCCAGAAGCTTTGCGTTCCCAGGAGGACACAGCGCTGGGCCGTTTTGAAGCGCTCCAGAAGCTGGCGGCGCCCACCGTCCATGTACTGTCCCAGAACGACGATGTCGTCGTTGGCCAGCGGGTCGCTGATCGCACGGTACACGCCGCGAAGCTGGCTCTTGCTGGTGAGCAGCACTAACATCCTCCCGCGCGTGGCGCGCCCCAGGTCAATCAGAGCCCGATGGAGGGTCTGGGCGTAGTTGGGGCTGTTGGGCTCCGGGACATCGGTGGGGACGTAGACAAGCGCCGACTGGCGGTAGTCGAAGGGCGAGCCGAGTGAGAGTTCGCGGTAGCGGCGCGGTTGCGAGCCGCCCCGTGGCTCAAGGCCGAGCCGCTCGCGGATGTAGTCGAAGGAACCTTCGCTCTGGAGAGTGGCGCTGGTCAGGATGACGCTGCGTTTGGAGCGGAAGAGCCCGCTTGCCAGGTGGCTGGCGACATGGAGCGGCGCGCGGTGGAAGAGCACGTCATCGCGCTTCGGCGAGAGGCTGACCCAGCCAATGTCGTTGGCCTCAGGCTCGACGATGATTCGCCGCAACTCTTGCTGGATCGAGCGGAGATCGCGACCCAGACGTCCAAGGGGCTCGACCACTTCCTCGCCGAGGCCGAGGTCACCCGTGCGGAGCTGGGCATGCAGCGCGACCAACCGGTCGGCCAACCGGTCGAAGCGGTCGAGCAGCGCCGTGGCTTCGATCACCCGCCGCCAGCCCCCCGAGAGCCGGATCTCGCGTTTGAGGCGGATATTGTGATCGTAGTCACCCCCGCCTCGGCCAGCCCAGGGGGCGAGGGCTTCGCGGACCGTGTCGAAGAGGGGCGCGATGTCGCGGGTGATCTGCTCTACCTCACGACCAAGCAAACCGCACTGCCGTTGTACCTCCGCCGCCGCCCCCGAACGGAGAGGCTCGCAGCGCGCGGCGATGGTAGGCAGCAGGCCGGTCGGGCGGCGCTCGCGGGGATCGTGCAAGCGCAGGCAGAGCTGTTCGAGTTGCTGCCGCGAGAGCCGGGCCCCGAACTGTTCGCTGGCGCGCGCCTCGAGGTGGTGAGCCTCGTCAATCACAACGTACTCGTAGGTTGGCAGGATTGGCTGGCCAGTTTCCACGGCAAGATCGGTGAGGAGGAGCGCGTGATTGACAATCAGGACGTGACTCCCCAGCGCCGCGGCGCGGGCTCGTTGAAAGAAGCAAGCATTCCTGGCGGTGCACGCGTCCGGCCGGCAGCTCTCGGGATCGGCACAAACCTCGAGCCAGAGGGCTTCCTCGTCGCTCTGGAGGGCGACCTCGCTGCGATCGCCCGTCTGCGTGACGGGCAGCCAGACCAGCAGACGAGCCAGGGCCCGCGCCTCGATGGCGTTGAACTGCAGGCGTCGCATGAACAGTTCCAACCGGTGCGGGCACACGTAGTTTGTCCGGCCTTTCAGAATGGCCGCCTGAAAGTGGACCCCCAAGGGCTCAAGCGCCGTCGCGAGGGTCGGCAGGTCCTGGTTGAAGAGTTGGTCCTGCAGGTTGATGGTATTGGTCGAGATGACGACGGGACTGTTGCTGGCGACGGCCTGGAAGATCGCCGGCAGCAGATAGGCCAGACTCTTGCCGGTCCCGGTCCCGGCCTCGACGAGAAGATGCTCGCCGCGATTAAAGGCCTGCACAATCCCGCGAAGCATCTGGACCTGCTGAGGTCGCTCCTCGAAGCGAGGCAGGGTGCGCCCGATCGCGGCGTCGCGGCTGAACAGCGCCGCGAGCGCATCGGCGTTGAGCACTGGCGATGGGGCTGAGCGGCCGGTGAGCGGTGGGGGGACTAGCGGCAGCGAGGGTGCGAGCGAGGCCGGGAGCGCCTTCCCGCTGGTGGTCTGCTGGCGCGCCACCGCCGCGAAGAAGGAGCGCAGCGACCAGGGGCTGTTAGAGGCCACCGTGTTGATGACCGCAATGACATCGTGAGGAAGCTGGCAGGCGATTTGCCAGAGGCGCGTGAAGAGTTGCTGGGTGGCAATGGCATCTTCGAGCGCCCGATGGTGGCTCTCCAGGTCGAGCCCGAGGTGATCGGCCAATTGGGCCAGGCTATAGCGGGGCGCCTGGGGCAGGAGGATGCTGGCGAGTTCGAAGGTATCGAGGCTGGCATTGCCGACCAGGCAGTTGTGGCGCTGGAGAAAGCCGAGATCGAAGGCGATGTTGTGGCCGACGATGGGATAATTTCCAACGAAGGCGGCGAGTTGTTCGAGGGCCACTCTCAGGTGAGGTGCGCGCTCCACCTCCCGCTGCGTGATGCCGGTCAGGCGGGAGGTTCGGTACGGGATCGAGCGGCCGGGGTTCACGAAGGTGGACCATGAGGCCAACGTTGTATTCTCGGACTCGGTGCCAACGCGGAACTTGACAGCGCCGATTTCGATGATAGCGTCACGCTCGGCGTGCAGCCCCGTGGTCTCGAGGTCAAGGGCTATGTAGATGCGGCTCATGTGCCGCCCTTTCCAGCAACGTGGGGATCGTGGCGCGATTATAACCCGGGCATGGACGGTGTGGCAATCACCAGAAAGGACCGGCGATAACTGGAAGCCCGTGATTCTGCTCTGTTACGGAGCAACCCCGAGCGTCTCCAGAGCGGCGTTCAACGCGGGCGCCGGGTGGACACTCACCGGGGCGAGGAGGGTGACGGAGACGTAGCCCGCCTGAATGGCACCGTAGTCGAGCTGAGGAGCGACGTCGCGCGGCAGGCGATCGCGGTCGAAGGCGAAACGAATGCGGTGGCCATTGCGGCTGTTAGGACGGACTTCGCCTACACGGAGGACGGTCCCGTAGAAGACCTCGGCCAGATCGGTCTGGCGGAAGCCACGGATTGCTGCCGGAGAGGGTGCGTTGGGGACGTTGACGTTCCAGACCAGAGGGTGTCGCCCCCCATGCTGCCCGAACCGCGAGAGTAGCGGGAAGAGTTGTGCGGCGGCCCAGGCCGCTGTCTCCCACGCCACGGGCACGCCGCGCTCGAAGTCCACCGACACGGCGAGCCCGGGGACGCCCCAGAGGGAACCGGCCATCGCGGCCCCGACGGTGCCGCTGAT
>DOUV01000801.1 GCA_003520455.1 Chloroflexota bacterium
CGAAACGCTGGCGCATGAGGTGTTTGTCGCGCGCGGCCAGGGCTGCCTCTGGTGAGTTGTGGGGCAGGCCCAGTGCATCGGCAACGAGGGCGGCGATGAGGCTGGCACTGTCATCCACCGAGATCACCGCACCGACAGGCTGCCGGCGGGCATGGGCGATGAGCTTCTCTGCGGCCGCCTCGGGTGCCTTGAAGTCAACACCCAGCGGGACGTTCCAGTACTCGGCCAGCGCCGCCGGCAGATCGACGGCCTGCACCACCTCCAACCCCAGCCGCGCCGCCGCCTCCATGAAGGGCGCGGCGCGGTAGGTGCTCGGTGACGTCAAGAGTATGACCCGGTTGGGGCGATCGCTGCATTCGGTCGAGTTCATAGTGTGTTACTCGGAATCTCAGAATCTGCGCTGCAGAGGGGCCTGGGCGGGCGCCCCTCTCCACCCGCAAACGCGACGCCACCGGCATTCAAGATGCGGCGCACCTCGGCGACGACTCGGAGTGGGTCTGCCGTCGCTTCAAGGGCCACCGACACGTGGCCGCCAACGATCGGGTGGACGAGCTGAAAGAAGTTGCCGTAGCGGATCACAACGTACTCCATGCCGCCACAATCAATGTTGCCACGCTGCGTGACCAGCCTCAGGAGCGTCGGATTGACGATCAGCTCCTCGTACCTGTCTGACTCCGAGGAACTGGCGCCGTTCAGCTCGGCCCGAACCGCCGATGACAGGCCCCCGTGCCGGTACACGGCCACGTAGCGAACCTCGTCTGCCAGATGAAGAAGTTGCTCAATCAGATCGTTCACCCATTCCCCCTCTCCATTTTGGCGCCGATGGCCGGGAATCCCAAACCCTTTGCAACAACACCCCTCAAGAGATGATCTGCTTCCTCGCGGCAGCCGGGGCATCGGGACCCGCCCTTACGAGCCGGATCCCGTTCCTCTGAACCAATCGAGCGTTGCTCGCAAGCCATCTCGAATGCTCACCCGAGGCATGTAGCCCAGGCAGGTGCGAGCCAGGCTGATGTTGGCCACAGAGTGCCGGATGTCGCCGTGCCGTTCTGATTCATACACAACGTTCACGGATTGGGGCACCAATTCGCCGAGGATGGCCACAATCTGATTCAGGCTTGTTTGTTCGCCTCGCCCAATGTTGAACACGGCGCTCTTGTCTGGGAGCGGAACCGTTGCTGCCAGCAAATTCGCGTGCACGACGTCGGCGACGTAGACAAAATCTCGCGTCTGCTCCCCATCCCCAAAAATGCGGCACGGACGGCCGTTGAGGACCGCCTGGCAAAAGATAGACAGGACGCCGGAATAGGGTGATGATGGATCCTGGCGTGGTCCGAAAACATTCATGTACCGCAGGCCGACAAATTGCGTTCTGTCCCCGTACGCGGTCGCATAGGCGGTTGCGTACACTTCAGCTATATACTTCGCCGCGCCGTACGGTGACAGGGGGGCGATCACACTCGCCTCGTGCTTCGGCAGCGTTGGCTCGTCTCCATAGACGGCCGCCGACGACGCGTACACGACGCGCCGCACGCTTGCCCGGCGGGCGGCCTCAAACAGATGAAAGGTACCTGTGACATTACTCTGGTGATTCAAGATCGGCTCGGCGATCGAGCGCGGCACGCTGACCATTGCCGCTTCATGAAAGACCACCTCGCAGCCCTGGACGGCGCGGGCCACAGCGTCGAAGTCAGCCAGGTCCCCTTCAATAAACTGTATGGGCAGTCCGGTGAGATTTTCGTATGTGCCGGTACTGAGGTTGTCGAATACCGTAACGCTGTGCCCCTGCCCGATCAAAGCATGGGTGACGTGAGACCCGATAAAGCCCGCCCCCCCAGTCACGAAAACCTTCACGCGTTCACTCCTCTTCCGGCGCAAACTCTGCTAGAATGGCCTGCCCTACCCGGCCGCCACGGGGTTGGAGCGTGCGGGATCCATCCGATCCGGACGCTCTGACGCTCCGTGCAGGGATTATAGGGCGTGGCCTCCCCCGCGCAAAGCGTTGCCGCCGCCGGGGCCCGGAAGCGGCGGGCGAGGTCACGCTGCGCCCGCGCTTTCACGAAGATTTCAAAGATAATCCCGTCGTAGTGGCACGTGGCGCCCGGCAATTGATTCCAGGCCCGATACTGGTTCCGCCATTGGAAAAACTGCTTTGAGCCACCCTATTTGAATGATGGTCGCCGTATCGGCGCACCCGCGACTCCAATGTCATCCAATCCCCCACAGGAGGATATGAACGTGATCAGTCGAGTCTGGCATGGTTGGACCACACCCGGGAATGCTGACGCCTACGAAGCACTGCTTAAGAATGAGATCTTTGTCGGCATCCAGAGTCGCCAGATTGCCGGTTACAGAGGTATCCATCTGTTTCGTCGAACTCTTGAGGATGAGGTTGAGTTCGTGACGGTGATGTGGTTTGATTCCCTGGAAGCGGTTCGAGACTTTGCCGGGGAAGAGTATGAAGTGGCCGTTGTCCCTCTCAAGGCCAGAGCATTGCTTGCACGGTTTGATGCGCGTTCACAGCACTATGAAGTGAAGGCTGAACTGAAGCCACTCTCGTGATAGTTGTTCCGGAGGTTGAGCCTCTCGTAAGCC
Organism: Chloroflexota bacterium; assembly: GCA_003520455.1. Next base: position 2,596 of record DOUV01000801.1, read on the forward strand.
CCTTCCGCCTCAAACATGATCCATCCGCTGCACTCGGTGTCCCGGCGCATATTACGATCAACTACCCATTTATCCCTGCTGTTCAACCTGGGGTGGATCTGCATCGTGAGCTAAGCGGCCTGTTTGCGGAAACCGACGCTTTCCCTTTCAGGCTAGACCGTCTCGCACGGTTCCCGGATGTTCTCTACCTGCCTCCCATCCCGGATGCTCCTTTCAAGCGCCTGATCCAGAAGGTCGCGTCCTGCTTTCCGGAGTCGCCCCCTTACGGCGGCGCGTTTGAGAATGTCATTCCGCACCTTCCTATTGCCCAGACGAGGGATCAAGCTCTGCTCGCTTCTATTGAGCGCCAACTGTCGCAACGATCGTCCGAATATCTCTCTATCTCTGCTCGTGCTGAGCGTATCTGGCTGATGGATAATCGGTCAGGAAGGTGGCAGAAGCGGGCGTCTTTTCCGCTGAGGTCGAAGTAAATTCCGGTCTTGGAGGGCATCATCCATGGACAGATTCGATGAGTTCACGTACGGCGAGCGAATCGCCGAGGTGTATGATCGCTTCTATTCTGAAGTTGACGAGTCCGCGATTACCTTACTCGACGAACTCGCAGCGGGAGGTAAAGTGCTCGAGTTGGGGATCGGTACTGGGCGCATTGCGCTTCCTCTGCATGAGCGGGGTGTCGAAGTCTTCGGTATTGACGCCTCAGCCGCCATGATAGCGAAACTGCGGGAGAAGCCGGGCGGCTCGGAGATCCAGGTTCACGAGGGCAACTTCGTTGATCTTCCCGTGGAGGGCAAGTTCTCCCTCATCTTCGTCGCATTTAACACCCTCTTCGGCCTGCTGACTCAGGATGAACAGGTTCGCTGTATCCAGAGTGTCGCCGCCCACCTCACAGATGAGGGGCGCTTCCTGGTCGAAGCCTTTGTTCCCGACCTCAGCCGGTATGAGGGGGGACAAAGTGTGCGGGCCGTCCACCTATCGGCAGATGAGGTGCGACTAAACGTTTCGCAGGTGGATCCAGTCGCCCAGCAAGTCTCAAGCCAGCAGGTTGTTCTTACGGGTGCAGGGCTCAGGCTATATCCGGTCAAGCTGCGGTATATATGGCCGTCCGAACTTGACTTGATGGCTCGTCTCGCAGGCCTCGCGCTGAGGCACCGCTGGGGTGGATGGCAGAAGGAAGAGTTCACGGAAGCCAGCAACAAGCACGTCTCGGTCTATGGTCGGTCCGCATCACACTTGCCGCGCCTGCCGATAACTGGCTCGGGCGGACGCTGGAGGTGCGGTGGTGAACTCGACTCGCGTTTCCAGGCAGATTGGTCATAATGGTTGCCAGGAGAAGGGCGCGTCACTGAGCTCACAGTCGTTAGCCGGCCTGACGAACCTCGCGAAGGGAGATGCTGTCGATGACGATCAGGAGAGTGGTACCGAATTTCCGGTCGGCGGCTCCGGCCGAAAGTCGCGCCTTTTACGTCGACTTCTTGGGCTTCGACGTTGGGATGGACATGGGATGGATCGTTACCTTTGTCTCAACGGACAATCCAACCGCACAACTATCAATCATCAGCGAAGATCCCCGTGCCCATATTCACCCTGACTGCTCGGTTCAGGTGTCGGACGTGTCAGCCCTCTACGATCGAGCCCTTGCCCAAGGGATGGACGTCGTTTATCCGATGACGGACGAGCCATGGGGCGTCCGCAGGTTTTTCGTCACTGATCCGAACGGGCGAGTGATCAACGTCCTGCAACACATTGAGGCGGGATCCCCCCAAGATGGATAGCCAGATAGGCAAGAGAGCATCAGGCCGGGCAGACCCCCATTCCATCATCTGCGAGCCCATGGCCGAGCAAGGTTCGCTCGCTTCGTTCCGTATGCCTACCCCATCAATGAACAAAGGATGAACGAGTGCAGATTGGCAAGTATGCGCGGATTGAGCGCGAGCGCCGGTTCCTGCTCGGCAGCCTGCACCCCGTTTCACCCATCAGGAAGCTCCCGACCGAAGGATCGCCTCAAAGGCATCCAGTTTTTGATCCTCGCCCAGCACGACCAAAACGTCGTCCGCTTTCAGCGGGGTCGTCGCAGGTGGATTCAAGCGTACGTGGCGGTGCCGTTCCCCGTTGTGGCTGTGCCCTTCCACGAGGCCGATCACATTGAGCTCAAATCGGTGGCGAATCTGGAGATTGACGATCGTCTGGCCCACCCATGGCTCGGGAACCGCCACCCGGCGCACGCTGAATCCGGGCAAGATTTCGCGCTCCTCGGCCTTTTGGCGTTGGGCGCGGTAGATACTATTTTCGTGGGCCAAAATGGCAGTCACCACCAGAACGACCAGGGCAGGCACCATGTAGGGGGCGCCGAAGACCTCCACCGTAAACAGGATCGCCGCCAGTGGCACGTTGACGATGGAGACCAGGCTGGCAGTCATCGCCGGAATGATCAACATCATCGGCGGATAGTTGAAGACCGGCGCGAGGGCCGCCGCGACCATCGTCCCAAGAAAAATGGAAGGAACCAACAATCCCGCCGAGCCGCCCGAGCCGATCGTCGCCAGCGTGGCCAGCAACTTGGCGAGCAGGGCGATCAACGCCACGCCGATGGTCAGCTCGCCGGCCAGGGCGGCATCGATGGCGCTCTCGCCAGGTCCCAGCACGAGGTCCAACCCCTGGCCCGTGACGAAGGCGGCCAGCAGCGCAATCGCGCCGGTCAGCACCGCACCGGCGAGGTGGCGCAGCCACAGATTGGGGTGGAGACGGTGGAAACCGTCTTCGAAGCGGGTGCGCAGGTGGCTGAAGTAGATGCTCACCAGGGAAACCAGCGCCGCCATGAGCGTCAACACACCGTAGTAGCGCAGGGTCGTCGGCGGGTCGGGCAGGGCCGCCACCTCGAAGATGACGGCGTGACCGGAGACCAGGTGGGTGAGAAAAAAGGCGACCAGCGCCGCGATCAGCGCGTAGACGAGTTTCTCGATGATGGGGCGCCGCCGGTACATCACCTCGGTTGCGAAGAAGGCCGCGGCAAAGGGCGCGCCCAGCAACGTGGCCACAGCCGCTGCAATGCCCCCCAGCTGAGCCGTCTGTAGGTCGTCCGGATCCTGAGGGCACCACCACCGCCAGAAGCGGCCGAGCAGGCCCAAACGACTGTTGGCCGCCGCGACCCGCGGGCGGGGCTTAAACAGCCCGGCCGCGACGCTCTCGCCGATGAGCGCGACACTCGCTTCCAACCCGCCACTGCCCCCGCTGGCGAGCGTCACGAGCGTGGCGACGAATTTGCGCGCGGCGAGCTTGAAGGTTGGGAGTTCCCAGCGGACGTCGACGCCCTCTTTCCCCAGCAATGCCTGCTCAAAGCTGGGTTCGGAGGTGTAGTAGAGCGAGATGGCGCGCTCGAGGCCGTCGCCTTCCACGTCGATCAGCGCGTGAACGTGCCCTTCTTGATCCCGGTAGTGGACGACGCCCGACGCGTAGCGCACCAGGGCCGCCATCACCAGCGCACCGAGCAACAGGGGCCCGAAGATGGTGAAGATCGAAGGCGATCGTTCGACCCAGTGCAAGACGGCGTGGAAGGCCCACTGCACGCCACTTTTCAACCCAAACACGACGGCCCAGACCGCGGCGCCGATCACCACCGACTGGACAACCAGCCGGCGCTCCTGGGGATCGAAGTACTCGGCTACGTTGCGCACCAGGCGGAGGTGTTCGAGCGCCGCTCGGAGCGGAAGGAGGATGGATTCGGCGGTCATGCTTCGATGGCTGGTACTCACGGACTCAGCGTCTCCGGCTGGACCGATGGACGCGCGAAACGTGATGGCGCTAAGAGGGAGATGCCTTCGCCTTCTTGGCATCGGGGAGAAGTTGCCCTACTCCTCCCGGAACCCCAGGCGATGCAGGCACGAGGTATCGATTCGTGCCTCCGAAGCGCACCCTTCACGGCGCACGGATTATAGAGAGCCGGGAGTCGTACGTAAAGCTGTCGTCGTCCTGTCTGGCTTCGGTCAATCCGCGGCGCTATGCGCGTCTCTCCGCGCCGGCACCGCCAGGCGCGGCAATCGGGCGATCGCGAGCCCAGCCGCGATCAGAAAGATGACCCCGGCGACGGCGAAGCCCGCCTGCAGCGAGACCGCAGCGGCCACCGCTGTGCCGATCAGCGGGGCAAACACGCGAGCGCTTGCATTCACACTGGCGTCGATCCCATAGACGGTCCCTTGCTCACCCGCGGGCGAGCCGTTGGCGAGCAGGGCGCCGATCGAGGGAATGATCGCGCCGTTCGCGATCCCTGTGACGATCGCGAGCGCAATCAGCTGCCAGATCGAGGTGACCCCCAGGAAGAGGAGGTAGCCGAATCCCGACAGGACGCAGCCCATGATGAGCACGCGCCGGTGGCCGATCCGATCACCCAGCGAGCCGAAGCCCATTGCGCTGAATGTGCTGGCCGCCGCGGATGCCGCTGTGAAGATGCCGGCCACCGTCGCCACCCGTCCGCTCGCCGGCATCAACGCGGCGACCAACAGCGGGGCGATCGGCAGCATGACGGTGGCGGCCAGTCGCACCGCGAATTTGACGGTGTAGAGCGCCCTCATCCCCTCGGCGGCGAGCGCGTTCTGCCAGGATTGGAACAAGGAGCGCAGCCGGAGCGCCTTGTCGCTCTCCAGCGTGTCCTGCGCCTCAGTCACCCACAGGTGCACTGAGACGCCCGACAGCAGCAACAAGCCGGCCGTCACCTGAAATGTCGTCCGGAACCCGACCGTGTCGGCCAGCACGCCCCCCAACAGGGGGCCGACGGCGGTACCGGCCCAGGCGGCCGTCTGCATCAAGCCGAGGGACCACCCCGATTTGGACCTCGGCGTGCTGGCGGCAACCAGCGCGCTCCCGGCCGCCATCACGCCGGTAATCATGCCCTGGAGGGCGCGTAGCAGCGTTAACTCTTCCGCACTGCGCGCCAGGCCCATCAGCGCCAGGAGGATCGCCCCGCCAAACAGTGCCCGCTCGACCATCAGCTTCCGGCCAATGCGATCGGCGACGGCTCCCCAGATCGGTGCCGCGATGCCCATGGTCAGTCCCTGCGCACTGAAGACCATCCCCGACCAAAACTCCACCGACCCGACGGTGGCGACCCCCAACTTCTTCACGTAGAGAGGGAGAAAGGGGAAGATCAGCGAAAAACCGGCAACCGAGAGCAGTTGGGCGGCGAAGAGCATGTACAGATTGCGCTTCCACGGTTCAAGGTTGTGAAAAGCTTGTCTCATCGTTCTTCGGTGTGTTGCTCTGTCCCTCACCGGCGCTAAGCCGCTACTCTCTGTGCCCCTTGACGGTGCGAACGCTCGAGAGCACGACGAAACTGGTAGCCGGGCCTGTAGAGACGGCCCACCGGGGCGTCTCTACGAGGCCTCGGCACGTAACACGCGCTTCAGAATCTTGCCCGTGGCACTCTTGGGCAGGTCGCTGACGAGGTTGACCTCGCGCGGCGCTTTGTAGACGGCGAGGCGCTCGCGGACAAACTCGATTATCTCCTCCGCCGTCGCGTCGGCACCATCTTTGAGCACCACGTTGGCCACAACCGTCTCCCCCTTGATGGGATCGGGTTTGCCGTACACGCCGACCTCCTTCACGGCCGCGTGCCGGTAGATGACATTCTCGACCTCGGCGGGAAAGACCTTGAAGCCCGCCACATTGACCATGTCTTTGACCCGATCCACGATGTAGAAATAGCCTTCCTCGTCGGTTGTGCCGATGTCGCCGGAGTGGAGCCAGCCGTTCCGGACGGCCTGGTCCGTCTCCTCCGGCTTGTTCCAGTAGCCTAACATCACCCCCGGGCCCCGGATGATGATCTCGCCCCACTCGCCCGGCGACAGCTCCTGGCCCGCTTCATCCACGACCTTCATCTCCACATTCTCGACCGGCGAGCCGATGGAGCCGAACTTGTGGCGGAAGTCGTGGTTGTAGGAGGCAAACGGGCTGCACTCGGTCAGGCCGTAGCCCTCGTAGGCCATCAGGCCGGTCTTTTCCTTCCACCGCAGCGCGATCTCGCGGGGCATCGTCGCCGCGGCCGTAAAGTAGTAGCGAATCGACGACAGGTCCCAGACGGAGGTGTCCATGTTCAACAGGACGATGTAGATCGTCGGCACTGCGTAGAAGCAGGTCACCCGGTTGCGCTGGATCGAGTTGAGCACCGCCTCCGGCTCGAAGCGCCGGTGCAGCACGATGGTCGCCCCGGCAGTGAAGCCACCGTTCATGACGAAGTTCTGCCCGAAGACGTGGAACAGCGGCAGGAAAAGGATCAACCGGTCGTCGGGCGTGAGCCTGGTGTGATGGGCGGCACTGTACATGTTGGAGACGATATTGCCGTGCGACAGGGTGGCCCCCTTCGGAAAGCCGGTCGTACCCGACGTGTAGAGGATCGCGGCCGGCTCGCCGGGCTCCATCTCGGCGGCGACGAGCTGTGCCGAGGCCTGGCTGGTCAGATGGTCGAGCGTTGGGTAGCCGCCGCTCTCGCCCCCCGCGACGATAACCTGTTGGAGGTCGGGCAGTTCGTCGTGCGGGACGTTGGTCAGCAGGTCGCCGGCGGTGAAGAGCGCGCTGGCCCCCGAGTCGCTCAGGATATAGCGGACCTCGTCGCGCTTCAACATCGGGCTGAGCGAGACCGCGATGGCGCCGATCTTCAGCACCGCATAGTAGGCGATGGGAAAGGTCGGGATGTTCGGCAGATAGATGCCAACCCGATCACCGCGCTCCACGCCCAGGCTCCGCAGCGCGTTGCCCACACGATTGACCTCGTCGTCCAACTCGGCGTACGTGTAGGTCCGATCCTCGTAAATGAGCGCCGGTTTTTCGGGGAAGAACCGGCGCGCTCGCTCGACATTCTGGCTGACGTTCATGGTCGTCTCCTCTCTTCCTGCCGCACCAGGCCGGGTTTCGACAGGACTCAACCTCAAGGGGGTGGCAGCCCGATTATATAAGGAGAGAGCCTCTGAGGGCAACGGTGGAGTCGTGTCATTTTCGATCGACCGGCTGGGATCGCGATACAGCCGTTTTTGCGAACGCCGTTGGTATGCAACCCGGTTCAGGCCCTCTGCTTGATCCGTGAGCGCAGTGGACCCACCGCCAGTCCGGTGGCGATGGAGTGGCGCCAGCCCTGTCCCACGAGGAGCCAGAGGACGATGAGGAGAGTGAGTAAGGAAATCCCCAGGCCAACGAAAAACAAGGGCGGCTCAAACGAGAAAGTGTAGGTATGGGCGCCGTCCAGCATCGTGACGCCCAGGTAGTCGTTCACGGGCGTCAGCGCGACCGGCTGGCCATCGATGGAGACCTTCCAGCCGGGAAACATGCTCACCAGGGCCACCAACTGTTGGCCGGACGGACCCGCCGGTGCGTCGACGACGAGTTGGTTGGGGTTGAGCCAGCGGGCATCGAGCGCCCGGACATCGGCCGGCGTCAGGGGGGAGCGTTGGGCGAGCCGCTCCGGGCTGATGGCGAAGGCGTAGGGAAGCGCATTCGGCATCTCGTAGACCGGAAGCCCCTCGAAGTCGCCGAGCAGCCTGCCGCCGGCGGGCGGCTGGTCTTGCCAGGGGAAAACATATTTGGGTCGGGCGCGGACGACAGAACCCTCGGTCTGCTGGGCCCGAAAGGTGCTGACGAAGCGATTGTAGGCAAAATTGAGCACCGGCTGCTCGAGCTCGTACGCAGCGGTCGTCCACCACCACCAGACCCGCCAGTCGCCGGCAGCGATGGAGTAGAGGCTGGGATCACGCTCGCGGAGCCAGGTCATCGCACGCAGCGCTCGTTGGTCGCGCTGCCGGTTGGTTGTGAATGCGAACGGTTGGTTGACGGTGCGGACGTTCAAGACCGACTGTGCTAGCAGGATAATCAGCGCCAGGTTGACGAGCCAGCTCAGGCGAATCTGGACCTCGCTGGTCGCTTCCCTACGGCTGAGCACGAGGCGGAACGTCACAGGCCGGGTCACTCGCCGGGTTCGAAGCCAGAGGCTCTGTAGGCCGAAGCCGCCGAGCACGATAAGTGGACTGGCACCGACAATGAGCAGGCGCCCGGGGAAGCGGAACGTGTACAGAACGGGGAGCGCTTTGTAGACCCAGCCGACCACCGTGTGACGGTTGGCGTGCCAGGCCAGAAAGAGCCCCGTCAGGACGGTCAGCACGACGAGAGCATCGCGCCGCCGGCGGCTGCGGTTGAAGCCGAGCGGAACGAAGGCCAACGCCAGGAGTGGTAGGGCACCGATGTAAAACCAGGTAAAGCCATTGGCCTGGCCGAGGATGTCCGTGTTGAACCAGTTGGGGTCCGATACCACGTACTGGAAGAGCGCGTACGGGATGGGCTGCGACGAGTCCTGCCTGGGATCAGGGAACGCCTCGCGCACGGTGAAGCGGTAGACGTCAATTCCCGGCAGGATCACGACGGCCAGGAGTCCGGCACTTAGCGCGACGATGGCGACAGCGCGTTTTAACTGGGTGACGCGCTGGCGCGCTGGTGCCAGCACGAGCAAAACAAGCGTCAGCGTCGTGAGCGCCCCGGCCAGGTAGAAGTAATAGTAGCCGCCGGCCGAGGTCAGCACCATCGTGATCGCCAGCGCCGCCAGGGCGAGCGCTGGCCGGCTGTGGGTGCGCAAGGCCCAGACCAGCGCCGCGAAACACCAGGGGAACCAGACGACTCCCACGAGCAACTGGTACCACCCAAGCCGCCAGAAGAGAGCCAGGCCACCGGAGAGCATGAAGAGCAAGGCCGACCACAGCCGGATCGCCGAGCGTAAGCCAAGGACATACCCAAAGAGCCACTGGCCTACACCGGCGATGAGGAAGGACAGGAACGCCGAGACTTTGTAGCCGTTGACTCCACCCCACAGCAGGACTGGCAGCGTCGCGACCGGGTTCCAGAAGTTGCTGACGAAGTCGCCTGCGTACGGGAAGCCGCTGCTCATGTACGGATTCCATAAGGGAATCACGTGCGCGCGCCGCAACCCGATCTCGGTCAGAACGGGCAGTGTGGCAGCCTCGTTGTGCTCGGACGTTTGCTGTAGGTGAAGCCGGTTGAAATCCAGCAGCGGTGATCCGGCGTAGCTAAAGGCAACGAGAACGATCAGGAGCAGTTCGGTTGCGGTCCGCCAGGCGAGCGCCCGGCGGGCGCGGTGGAGGCTCGTCGCAGGGATCGCTTCCGGCGCGGCCTTCGCGAGGGAGCCGGATTCGGCAACGAGCGCTGGATCAGGAACAGCTGAAGTCGCCATGGAAAAATGCAACCTTGCTACGGCCAAACGGACATGTAAGGGCACGATTGTAGCCCCAACCGGCGAGAAGAGCGAGCCTGTCCGGCTCAGCGTCCTTTCTCGCCCTCGTCCTGGCGGGTGAGCCACTCGATGTTCTGGAGTGGCACCTGACCCCATTCCGGCTCACCGGTGAACCGCTCGCCGTCCCACACCAACTCGACCAGGTCGTAGCTCTCAGGCAGACCCCCTGCTCCCGCGGGGGAATGCACGACCCAGGTCGTCCTCTCCACGTCGAGTCCGTACCGGTGCAGGACTTCGGTGGCAACCTGCGGCACGGCATCGACGATTCCCGGCCCCGGGTTGTCGGGCGCGTCGCTCAACACGACCACTGCTCGCTGAGTCCGATAGTAGATATGGACCCGGCAGTGGGCCGTGACATCAGAATCAGGAGTCGTGTAATCCACCGTCGTATCAGTCGCCAGCATTGTGCACCCCTCTCGTCCGCTCGTCGCGAAGTTCGACGTCCATTCTGCCAGTCCCTTTCAAACACGCGGCCAGTTTCGTTCCCCAGGGTGCATTGCAAGCGCATCACACTCCCACCGGCGGGCCGCCGTCGGCCGGCGAGTTCCGTCGAGCGAGGCGCTGCAGGAGAACCCATTATACCGAAGAAAAGTCCTTGAGAGCAATGCGCCGCCTGGCCGGGCGAACCGCCTCAAGAGGCGGACCTGCGAGGTGCGTGGCATCTGCGGCGTGGTCGAGGCGGTGTCGGCAGGTGGCCTGGCTCCCGGCGTCGCCCTCCCGAAGGGCAGAGGTGCGTTGGACCACCAGCGCAGGCGTTCGGTGGCTCCTGCGCCCCCGCCCCGTTCCTCGGGGCTGAGCCGGGAGAAGGCGATGCGCCATGAAACGTTTTGGTAAGATTTGGGTACGATACTGATGATACTGGGGTGACCAATGGGTTGTCCTGTGAAGCATGGGACCATTGAGAGAAGTGAGGAGATAGGAATGAGACGACCTTCTCGACTGACCGGAGCTTTTTTGGGCGGGCTCACCAGCCTCCCGCTCATAGCGCTCTTTTTCCTCGGAGAGCAGCTGGCGGGGCTGCCCTTCGTTCCCTTCGATTTGTTTGATTGGTTGGCTCGCGTGTTGCCGGGGAATCTGATTACCCTGGGCATCGACACCATCGTGAGGCTGATCGCGACCTTCCAGCTTGGTCCGACCGGCGCGATGGCCAAGCGAATCGAGCAACTCACGGCCGTCGTGCTGGTCGTGGGCGCCGGCGTCGTGCTCGGCACCGGCCTCGCCTGGGCCCTGCGGCGCAGCGACCAGCCCGGGCCGCGCG
>DOUV01000896.1 GCA_003520455.1 Chloroflexota bacterium
GCTGGTCAGAGCCCAACAGCGCGTCCTCCTCGGCCACGAGCTGAACGATGGCAATACTGAACGGCAGCCGGTAGCGGCGGGCGCGGTCAACCTCTTGATTGATAAAGGGGTAAAAGTGACTCGCGCGGATCGCGCCGGTCTCCGGGTCGTAGACGGAGAGTTCTTCAATCAGGGTCGTCTGGCGGATGAATGCTTGCTCGACGGCTTCCAGGTGACGCGAGAGCCCCCAGGCAGCCAGCGTGGCGATGGCCAACAGCAGGCCGCCGCGCGCGATCTCGATCGGGACACCAACCCGCGCCTCGCTGACCGAGACGACCAGCCCATACATCGCGACCGCGGCTCCAAACGTAACGGCGCTCAGAATCCTGTTCGGATACGCCAGGGCTGAAACGACAACCATAATGAACAACGTGAGCATGAGGATCTGGGTCTCGGCCGGCTGGCGCCAGATGCCGAGCAGTGCCACCACCTCGAACATGACCAGGGCGAAAACGACGATTATCCGAGTAGAGGTGAAGAGCTTATTCATGGGCCACCCCAACCTGTACATTCCGCCGCCGCGTGGCGATCACCGCGGTGGCAACGAGGAAAGCGATCACTACGAGCCCGGCAATCACCGCCAGCCAGAGCGGAAGCTGGCGTTCCGGCGGCAGGCTGGCGATTTCACTACGGGTTGGCTCCAGCCCCAGCGTGGCGACTCGTCCTTCCCTGGTGACGATGGCGGCATTCCCGCTCAGCGAATTCTGGTCGGTGGCTTCCACGGCCCACCCCACTGCCTCGGCGGTGGTACCGCTGATCAGCAGTACCCGCCGCCCGCGGTGCCAGGGCGAGTCACCGGTCTGGAGGACCCCAACCGGCGCCTGGGTTTGCACGGCCAGCAACTCTGTCGTCCGATTCTGCAGCATCAATGCGCCGGTCTCATCAAACTGGAGCGGTAACTTGTTCTTCAGCGCCGGGAGCAAGGGCAGCGTGCCCGGCACGCCAACCGCGATGAGGTGATGGTTGGGGAGTAAGCCCGGCTCGGTCGCCATGGTGACGGGGAGGTAGGTGAGATCGCTGGTGGTCCGCTTGCCCAGGCGAGCGGCGAGCGTCAGGGTCTGCGATATCACAGCCGGGTCGGGGCTGGGAGAGAGGAGCACCGATGTCTCCCTCAGCGTCCCGCCCTGGACAAACGGGGCCGCAAAGGCGCTCAGATCGAGCACCGGCGTCCCCTCGGCGAAGGGGAGTTCGAGCGTGCTGTCGCGGTGAATCGTGCCCCACGCGGTCTCGTCGAAAGCGAAATCACACGGGTCGTCATCCTCAGGCGCCATGTCGAAGGTGGCGGCCAGGGTGTTGGCGCCAGGGCGGAGAACCGAGGAGGGGATTGGCAGGCTCAACGTTGCGCCGGTGGCATTCTTCTCCCCGAGCCGCGTGCTCCCGATCGCCGTCCCGTTGACCACGACCGTCAGCAGCGAGCGCTCATCCAGCCCAGCCGCGTGGCTGAAGCGAACCGTTGCCTGGGCCTGCTGGTTATCGAATTGCCAGGCCTGGGGCATCATGAAAGGAACACTGATGGAGTGCTCACCCCGGCCCCGCACGGTCGGGTCGCTCGAGGTCCTGCGCAACTCACCGAAAGTGAAAAGACCGGCCCGAATCTCATCTTCGCCCAGACCTTCGAGGTGAGGAGGGTCGGTGATCAGGGTGTACTGCCCATTTAGGAGGGCCGTGAAGGAGCGCGCGGCCAACGTGAGCCCGGCCCGCCGCACCCCTTCTTCATTCCCCCCGCTCACCAACAGCAGGGGCATAGCAAGCTCACCCCCACGAGATCGAGGGACCAGTTGCAGGACACCGATCTCCGGCGGGATCGGTCTCCCTTGCGGGTCGAGGAATTGCCCCCGGCTGCCATCGTATGCCAGGGGCAAGCTGGCGAGCGTGCTCAGCCAGGGGAAGGCACTGCCCGGTCCCACGGCGATGGCGGGGGCATCAGGCAGTGTGGCCGCCGAGTGCAGGATCGGGCGCAGGGTCGCGCTCCGACTCACCTGGCCCAGCCGGGCGACCAGCGACGTGGCGGCAGTGAGCGTTGTGGCGCCGGGGGCCGGTGGGAGCACGAGGTGCAGGGCCGGCTCAGGGCCCAACTCCTCGCGGTAGAAGGGCATCGGATAGCTGGCCAGATCGAGGTCGCCGGTCAACGCGAGTGGTGCCCCAATCCCATATTCGAGCATCGAATCCGCGTAGACGGTCGCCCATAGCGCCGGGTTGTAGGGGTCCGTGCATGGCTCGTCGTCTGCGTAGCGCAGGTAGAAGACAACCTCGACGCGGTTGAAGGAGTTTTTGACCAGGCGCGGTGGCAGGGGCACGTCCAGCCAGCGCTCCGCCCCGGCGCCCGCCACCAGCGGCGTGCTGATGAGATCCACACCGTTGAGGCGCACCGTGAGGCTGGAACGTTTGCCGAGCAGAGTATCGGTATGGCTGTAGTGGAGCCGGAAGCGGCTCGGGCCCTCGACCGTCACGGCGCCTGGGCCGGGCAAAAAGAACTCGGCCGAGGAGACCAGACCCCGGAGCGTCACGTTGTTGTAGCCACGATCCTGCAACGTAATGGACTGCAGCGTTTGAGTCTCGGGCCGCGCGGGCGGCGCGAGCAACAGCGAGTGGAGAAGCAGCAGCGGAAGGATCAGCGATAGGAAGCGGCTTTTCATCGGTGGCGCCTTTCATCAGCCTGTCGATAAAGAGAACCAGCCACTCCGACCGAGGCGTCGCCCGGGCAGGAGGCCTGGAGAGCGGTGCGTCTACGCAACCAGGATCGGGTTTGTCACGGAGGAACGCCCTCCTGAAGAAAAGAAATACATACCAGACGGAAGGCCGGGTTCAACCCGGGGGCGGTAGGCCTTGGTCGATCCGGAAAAGACGCCATTTCGCCTCCCCTCCAAAGTCGCGGACCAGAGTCGCATAGGGCCAGCGGTCCTCGTACAACGTTGGGTGAACACGGTTCACACGATCGGACCAACCATAGCCGTGGGGGTCCTGCAGCAGCACATAGTCCACCTGTCCCACGGGATCAGCGACGATCACACCGTAGTCTACATCACTGGGGATGACGAAGCGCCGTATCTGCGCATCCCGAAGCACGATCGGGAAGGCGTTGCGGGTGTCCACCAGAATGACGGCATCCCGCGGCACCCTTTGCTGCAGATACTCACTCACCGCCACCTCCTCGGAAAAACGCGCCATCGGCTCGCC
>DOUV01001054.1 GCA_003520455.1 Chloroflexota bacterium
GTGATGCGTGATGCGTGACGGAATCATTCACGCATCACGTCCCACGCATCACGTATTGAGCCACACCAGCAGGTCGGGGAGATGCTCGTCGTAGTGGCCGTAGGTGTTGCTGATGATCCAGCGCACGAAGGGCTCGCCCTCGGTCCAGGCGAAGCGGTCGGGGTTGAAGAGATCGTCGTCGGGGGCGCTTTCGGCCAACCAGAGCAGCGCCTGGTAGGCGTCGCGCTCGTCGCGCACGACCTCCGCCAGGGAGCGATCCCGGTTCTCGGCGTAGACCCTGGCGTTCAACGCGTCAACCGGCATGTCGTTGTCGGCGCCGGGGAGTTCCCCGCGACTCAGCACGGTGTAGAGCCCGGTGATGCGCTGCTCCCACCAGCCGATGTGCGCGACGAGGTCTTTGACCGACCAGTCGTTGGGAAGCACCGGGACGGTCATCCGGCTCTCGTCCACGCGCCCGAGGGCCTCGTTGAGCCGCTCGCGCCCGGCGTGCATCTGCTTGAGCAATTCTTCCCTGTCCATATCCTCTCCTCCCTGGTGTCGAAGGTCCCGCGAGGATTCCCGGCTTGACGCGGGGTGCCTCCGTGGATGCAACAGCGGCGGGTCAATGGATGCGCCGCGCGCACGACCCGCCTCCCCTGGGATGAGGGGCTTTCCTGCAGATTATGGAGGTCCAGAGCAAATCGAATATCCTGAGAGCAACAGACGAACAACCAATATGCCCGCGTGGACATCCATGAGGAGGCAGTGAGATGCGTAGAGCATCGAGCACGGAGATGTCGGTCGTTCCGTCTCTACGCCGCCGCGCCCCCGGCCCACGTGGCGCGCCCTTCCTCGGAAGCGTTCTCGACCTCCAACGGCGGGGCCAGGTCCCCTTCTCCCTCGAGAACTGGCGCGCGTACGGCGATGTCGTCCGGTTCAACCTCGGCCCGTTCGTGGCCCACATTCTCGCCCACCCCGACCACATCCACCATGTCTTCATCACGAACGCCCAGAACTACAACAAGGGACCCAGCTACGCCAAGGTGCGGCCGTTCCTCGGTCTGGGCCTCCTCACCAGTGAGGGCGATTTCTGGCGGCGCCAGCGGCGCCTGATGCAACCGCCCTTCACGTACCGGTCGGTCCTTCAGTATACCGGTGAGATGCTGGCGGCGATAGAGGCTATGCTCGCTGACTGGGAGACGGCCGCCCGGCAGGGGACCGCCCTCGCTATCAATCGGGAGATGGTACGTCTCGCCCTCATCATCATCGGGAAGACGATCTTCAGCAGCGACCTGGGCGATCGGGTCCAAACCATCATCGAGGCGGCGATCGACGTAACCACCGTTGTCAACCGGCACCTGGCCTCGTTTATCGACATCCCCCTGGCGATGCCCACACCGGATAACCGCCGCTTCAAGAATGCGCTCCGACGCCTGGACGCGGTCGTCTACGAGCTGATTGAGGCGCGCCGGGGGAGCCGCCCCGCGAGAGCCCGAACCTGCTCGACAGGCTCCTGGTGGCGCGTGACGAGGAGACCGGCGCCACTATGAGCGACCTGGAGCTCCGCGACGAAGTGATCACGATTCTGTTTGCGGGGCACGAAAGCTCGGCCGTCGCACTCACCTGGACCTGGTACCTGCTGGCCCAGCACCCTGAGGTCGAGAGCAAACTCCACACGGAACTCGCGGCGGTCCTCGGCGGCCGGCGGTCGACCGCGGAAGAGCTGGCGACGCTTTCCTATACCCGGATGGTGATCGAAGAGGCCATGCGCCCCTATCCTCCGGTCTGGACCTTCCCGCGCGCGGCCATTGCGGACGATGAGATCGGAGGCTATCACATCCCGGCCGGATCGCTGATCTTCCCGAGTCAATACCTGACCCACCGGCACCCAGATTTCTGGGAGAATCCGGGGCTCTTCGACCCCGAGCGGTTTGCGCCCGAACACTCGGAGCACCGCACCCGCATATGCCTACCATCCCGTCGGCGGCGGGCCGCGCACCTGCGCCGGCCTTCATTTTGCCACGGCCGAAATGTGCCTCGCATGCCTCCGTAGGGAAGGATCCAGGGAGCATCCCCTCGCTCCTTCTTCATTAATTTCATGAAGGTAGGCCAGCTTACAGTATTACTTCACCCCCCTGAATATACTTTGGATGCGAAGGTGAGATATTGGTGAAGTAGGTTGAGTCGCGTGTATTGTTGTGTCGTAATCTCCCCTTCCGCGTTGATAAGACCGCCTGGTTCTCGGTCCAGTCCAGGCGGTCTTTCTTGTTATACCAAACGACTCTGCCAGACGGTCACGACAGCCTCGATGTATCGCTGGCTCAGCGCTCGCGCGCCGGAGATGCGGTGGTGTCCGTCCCGGACGAAGTAGACATCGCCAACCTGCACCAGGTCCGCCGGCGGCAGGGCTGCGCCCTGCTGGTACGCCATCGCGATACCGAGCCACCGCTCGCGGCTATGATTGTGGAGCGGGCGGAAGGCAAGATCGAAGTCGAGGGAGCGGCCCTCACTGCCGGCAATCCGGTTGATTGCGATCGTCTGAGCGCCGGCGCGGTAGCGGCCAGTGACACAGGCAGCGACGGCTGACAACCCCGCCAGACGGCGCGGCCGTCCGAGCAGGGCCGACTCAGCATCCCGAACAGGACGGCGCGGTTGTACCGCCGCCTCGCCAGCTCCAGCAGCCGGGCGTCGCGATGGAACTGCAACCGGGTGGACTGTCTGAGGGTCTCTTCGAACAGATAGGAATTGTATCCGTACATCGGCCGACTCCTCCACTGTTGCAACGGTCCGGCTCGACAGATGCCCCCAGTCTAGCCCTCGCCCCACGTGATGTCCTCCACCGAATGGAGCATTGAGGACCGGCCTGAAGGCGCATCTGGAGGGCTGGACAAAAGGAGTGGGACGGCTCAACAGAAGAGGTTCTCTTTTCCTCGACCGGGCAACCGGCTATACTCCGCGCGTCGGAACCAGTTGTATTTTTGTAGAAAGGAGTGGGGTATGGCGGACAATGATGTCACTACCGCCGGGCTTCAGCCGAAGCGCACAGTTGAAGAACTGAAGGAGCTACGCGCTCTGACCGGCGATGCAGACGGCGCCCAGCGCGTGGCCTTTACGGAGACCTGGGCCCGCGCTCGCGCCTGGATGCGCGACAAGCTGGCGCACGTGCCGGTCGAGGTCACGGTAGACGAGGCGGGCAACCAATGGGCCACGCTGAGCGGCCGGTCCAAGAAGGCCCTGCTGATCGGGGGGCACATCGACTCGGTGCCCAACGGCGGGTGGTTGGATGGCTGCCTGAACGTGCTGGCGGGGCTCGAAGTGCTGCGCCGCATCGCGAGTGAGGGCCCGCCACCGGTCACAGTGCGGCTCGTGGACTGGGCCGACGAGGAGGGCGCACGCTTTGGCCGTAGCCTCTTCGGATCGAGCGCCGCGTCCGGCACGCTGAACGTAGACGAGGTGCGCGGCCTGGCTGACCGTGAGGGGACAAAGCTGCCGGATGCACTCGCGGCGCACGGCAACGACCTGGACCGCGTCAAGGAGGCCGGCAGGGAGTTGGAGAACGCTGCCGCCTACATCGAGCTGCACATCGAGCAGGGACCGGTGCTGGAGAGCCTGAGGCTCCCGCTCGGCGTGGTGCTCGGCACGTTCGGCGTCGAGCGGCACGCGATCCGCTTCACCGGACAGTCGGCCCACGCCGGCTCGACCCCGATGGACAGGCGCCGCGACGCCTTCGGGGCCGCGGCCAAACTGGGCCTTGAGATCCGCGAGATCGGCAAGCGTCACGGCGGCGTGTGCACCGTCGGCAGCGTCGTGACCAGGCCGGGCATCGTCAC
>DOUV01000708.1 GCA_003520455.1 Chloroflexota bacterium
CGGCCCGAGGGCCACCACGACCACCCGGCCACCCGCTCGGGCCTCGTCCACCAGCTTCCGCGCCGCGCCCAGCGCCTCAAGGATGGCATCCGGCACGACGCCGTTCGCGTGCTCGGCGAAGACCCAGAGGTCGGTGAGAGGGGGGAGTTGGGACATTGGGTTATCTCCTCTGACACCCGCGAGACGTGATGCGTGAACGTATGCACCAGGCACCGCGCATCACGTCCCAGGTTCACCCATCGCCTCGTCCAATAGCTCGGCGATATCCTTGATCTTGATCCGGGCCTGGTCCTTGAGCGGGCTGCCCTCGAACATGTTCATGCAGAAGGGACAGGCACTGGCGACGACTTCGGGCTGAACCGTGATGGCCTCTTCCAGGCGAATGTCGGTGACGCGCCGCTCGGCCGGTACATCGTAGAAGGCGCCGCCGCCACCCCCGCCGCAGCAGAGCCCGCGCGCACGGATGCGCGGCATCTCGCGGAGCTCCACGCCGGGGATGCTGGTAAGCACCTCGCGGGGGGCCTCGTACTCGCCGTTGTACCGGCCCAGGTAGCAGGAATCGTGGAAGGTGACCGGCGCATCGAGCGCCTTGGTGGGCGCGAGTTTGCCCTCGCCGATTAGCCCGGCGATGAACTGGCTGTGATGCACAACCTCCAGATTCACGCCGAATTCCGGGTACTCGTTGCGCAACGTGTTGAGGCAATGCGGGCAGGAGGTTACAACCTTCTTGAACGTGTACTTGCCGAAACTTTCGGCATTTCGCTGCACCATCGTCTGGAAGACCGCCTCCTCGCCCATGCGCCGGGCGGGGTCGCCGTTGCAGCGCTCCTCCCACCCCAGGATGGCGAAGTCCACACCCGCCCGCTGCATCAGGCGCGCGACCGACTCCGTGATCTTCTGATTGCGCGGGTCGTAGCTGCCGCTGCAGCCGACCCAGAAGAGGACCTCGGCCCCACCCTTCTCGGCCATGACCGGAACGTTCAGGCCCGCGGCCCAGTCGGCGCGCTTCTCCGGATCGAAACCCCAGGGGTTCCCGGTGAACTGGATGTTGCGGAGCGCACGGGCGGCCTTGTCGGGCACGGCGCCCTCGGTCAGAGTGAGGGAGCGCCGCAGGTCGATGATATCCTGCATCGGCTCGTTGCCGACCGGGCAGATTTCAACGCAGGCCGCGCACGAGGTACACGCCCACACGGCCTGAGCGGGAATCACGCTCTCCAGGAGCGGAGCGCGGCTGGGGCGGCCGGCCGCCAGCGCGCCCATCTGGTGTTTGATCTCATAGCGCTTGTTGATCTCCATAGCCGACGGCGAGAGCACGGTGCCGGCCGCGTAGGCCGGGCAGACCTCCTGGCAACGGTTGCACATGATGCAGGCGAAGCTGTCGACCAGACGCGGCCACGGCAGGTTCTCGAGGCGGTCGGAGCCGAAACGTGTCGCTCCGTGGTTGAGCTCGAGCGGGCTGAGTGCTCCCAGTGAGGGCCGCCTGGGCTTGGTCGAAAAGTTCACCGGCGCCATCACCAGGTGGAGGTGCTTGCTGGAGGGAAAGTAGGGCAGGAAGAGCAGGATCAGCCCCAGAGCCAGCCACCAGGCGGCGTGCTCGGCCACCACCAGCGGCGTCGCGCCCAGCGGAGTCCATAGCAGGGCGACCGCGCTGGCGAAGGGCTGCCAGAGGTCGAAGGCGCCCCTGGCCACGGCGGCCTCGTGCGCGATTTGGAAGCTCTGCCCCAGGAAGCGCGACCCCACGTGCAGCAGAATGAAGCCGGCAACAACTGCCGAGTCGCGGCGCATGCCTGCGCGCGCTCTCGGGTGCAGCAGGATATCGTCCCGGGTTTCCAACTCAGTCGAGTGCTCCACGAAGCGGCGGCGCACGAAGTAGACCATGCCCACGAGGACCGCCACGCTGAGGAGGTCGGCCAGCAGACGATAGAGCCCGCCGATGGGGCCGTAGCCCAAGAAGCGGAAATTCGGGATGAAACCCTCGAGCACGTCGCCCAGGTTGACCAGGAAGTAGAAAAAGAAGCCCCAGGCCACGAAGGCGTGGAACCAACTCGAGCGCGGCCGGGATTTCAACACGGTGCGCTGCGAGAGGGTCTTCTCGAGGGCCGTGAGCGCGCCCGCGACCAGATCGGACCGGTCGAATTCATCCTGCCCTCGGCAGATGATGTCGAATATGCGCTTGAAGCCTACGAAGGCCACGCCCGACGAAACCAGAGCCACCAAAACGAAGATGACCTTTTCAGCCTGGGTTAGCACCACTCCTCCAGAAGGAAGTTGGCAATTGGCAATGAGAGATTGGAGATGAACGGCTTCTTTCGCAACCGAAGCCGCCCGGCAATCCCAATCTTTGGTCTCCAATCTCTCGTCATAGCACCTTCCGCAGCGAAAACCTGGTACGCCACGATGGCGCGATCAGTCGAACGGCGCCCTAAATCTGCCGCGCCACCCGCGTGCCCTCGAGTATCGCGTTGTGGATGCCGCGTGGGGCCATGGCGTCGCCGACCAGATGGAGATCGGCGACCCGGCCCTGGAGTTGGCGGTAGAGGCTATCCTCCGAGAGGTTACCGAACCAGACGACGACCTGGTCTACATGCGGGATGACTTGCTCCTCGAAGGAGTAGGCGTTACGAACCACGACGCTACCGTCCTCCTCGACCGCCACGAGCTTGTGGTCGCGGATCAGGTTGATCCCAGCACTGTAGAGCCGCTGGTAGACAACCGGGAAGGAAGCGTCTCCCAACTCGAACGCGATGCGCGGATCCGGGGTCACCAGGGTGACCCGGGCTCCCTGCTGGGCCAGGTACTCGGCGGCGGTCACCCCGGCCCAATCGCCGATGTCGTCGAAAACCACCACGTTTTGCCCGGGGGCCGCGCGCCCATCCAGGATATCCTGGACGCTGACGACCGCGCCATTGCCACCGCTCAGGTCAATCTCGGGTTGGGTCTCGCCCAGGTTCGGTCGCCCGCCGGTTGCGATCACGACGGCTTCTGGCTGCTCGGCCAGGATGGTCTCGGCCGTGGCGATCACCCCCAGGCGAATATCCACCCCGAGTTTGCGGCACTGCAACTCCAGCCAGCGGATGATTCCGGCCATCTGATCGCGTCCCGGCGGGAGCGCCGCCAGATTGACCTGGCCACCAAGCGTGTCGCTCTTGTCGAAGAGCACCACCTTGTGGCCGCGCTCGGCCGCCATCCGGGCCGCCTCGAGCCCACCCGGGCCGCCGCCGACGACAACCACTTTCCGGGCGCGCTCAGCCGGGGTGACCGCAGCCAATTCGGCCTCGCGGCCGGTAACCGGGTTCTGAATGCAGTAGGCCTGCTTGCCAGAGTAGAGCCGGTCGATGCACATGTTGGCACCGACGCATTGGCGGATGTCGTCGAGTCGCCCTTCCATTGCCTTCTTGCCAATGTAGGGATCGGCGATGTGGGCACGCGTCATGCCGACCATGTCCACATGGCCCTCGGCCAGGATGCGCTCGGCCTGAACCGGGTCGACGATGCGCGCGGCGTGGAAGACCGGGATGTCGATCTCGGCCTTGATCGCCGAGGCCAGGGCGACGTAGGGCGCCGGCGGGAAGTACATGTTGGGCACAACGGCCGCCAGGTTGACGAGGTTCTCGCCGCTGCCGCCCAGAACGTTGATGAAGTCTACCATCCCCGTGGCGACCAGACGGGTCGCAATCTCGATCTGATCGTCGAGGGTCAGACCCCCATCCAAAAATTCATCGCCGGACATGCGCACGCCGACGATGTAATCGTCGCCGACGACTCTGCGGATCTCCTCCAGCACTTCCAGGCTGAAGCGCATCCGGTTCTCGAGGCTGCCCCCGTACTCGTCCGTGCGCTGGTTACTCTTGGGGCTCCAGAATTGGTCGGCCAGGTGATTGTGCGCGAACGAAAGCTCGACGCCGTCCAGCCGGCCCTCCTTTGCGCGCCGCACGGCCTGCCCGAAGGCCGCGACAATCCGGCGAATGTCCCTCTTCTCGATCTCATGGGGAATCTCGCGGTGGTAGGGCTCGCGAATCTGTGAGGGTCCCACCAACGGCAGCCACCGCTCGGTGTCCGAGCGGTTGCGCCGGCCCATGTGGGTGAGCTGGGTGAAGATTCTGGCCCCATGCTCGTGAACAGCATCCGCGAGCTGCTGATAGGAGGGGATGATTGAATCGTCGCGATTCGCGATCATGCTCCATTCAGTCGCCGGGCTGTCCCAATCCACTGAAGTGGACCCGCCGAAGATCGTCAGGCCGATCCCGCCCCTGGCCTTCTCCACATGGTAGAGCCGGTACTGCTCCTGTGGGTAGCCGCCCCTGGCATAGCCCGGCACGTGCCCGGTCGAGAGCAGGCGGTTGCGGATGGTGACATTTTTGATTTTCAACGGCGTGAAAAGGTGTGTAAACTCTGTCATCTGGGACTCCTTGTGAAAGATGAATGCAGAATGACGAACGGGACGAGGAACTCACGAACATCGCCCGTTCATCATTCATCGCCCATCATTCATCACTGCTTCAAAAATCGTGTGGCTCAAGAGCGATTTCCGCTTTGCGGCGCGCCATGTAGTCGATCAAGGCCTCCTCGAGCGCCGGATCGAGCGGAGGTGCTTCGTAGTTAGCGAGGCGCTCGTCGACCTTCTTGTTCGCGCGCGCGTAGCTGTCCTCAGCCCCGTTTAATTCCCATTGCTCGGCCGAATTGTAATCGAAGAGCTCGGCCCGGTAGAAGGCGTCGCGGAAGTGGCGCACCGTGTGGGCTGTCCCCAGATAGTGGCCGCCGGGTGCAACCTCGGTGATCGCATCGAACGCCAGGGCCTCGTCTGAGAGGTCGAGCCCGCGGGCCCAGGTGTGCAGCATGCCCAGGATCTCGCAGTCGAGCACAAACTTCTCGTAGCCCGCGACCAGGCCATTCTCCAGCCAGCCGGCGGCGTGGAGCACGAAGTTGGTCCGCGCCATGATCGTCGGCAGCATCACCATGACCGATTCATACCCGGCCTGGGCGTCGGGGATCTTCGAACTGGAGAACATCCCGCCACCGCGGAAGGGTAGACCATAATGGCGAGCGAGTTGGGCGCTGACATAGAGGCCAATCTGGCTCTCGGGCGACCCGAAGACCGGAGAGCCACTCTGCAGATCGACGTTGGTCAGGAACGAGCCGTAGATCACGGGAGTGCCCGGCTCGATCATCTGCGTCAGCGCGATCCCTGCCAACGCCTCGGCGTTCTGCTGGGCCACGGTGCCAGCGATGGCCGCCGGACCCATAGCGCCGGCCAAGATGAAGGGGGTAATGATCAGACCCTGGCGAGCGCGGGCGTACACTTTGATCGCATCGAGCATACGCTCGTCGAAGCGACGCGGGCTGCTCGCGTTGATGAGGGAGAGGAGCGCCGGCCGTTCGCGGATGGCCTCCGCCCCGAAGACGATCTCCGCCATGGCCACGCTGTCGGCGGCATTCGATCCTGAGGTGACCGAGCCCATAAAGGCTTTATCACTATATTTGATGTGGCTAAAGATCATGTCCAGGTGGCGGGTCGAGACCGGCTCGTCCGTCGGCTCCACCACCGTGCCACCGGAGTGGTGGATGTAAGGGCTGAGATAGGCCAGTTTCACGAAGTTCTGGAAGTCGGCGAGCGTCGCCTCGCGGCGGCCCTGCTCGAGATCCAGCACGAAGGGCGGGCCGTAGACCGGAGCGAAGACGACCTGGTTGCCGCCGATCTCAAGATTGTTGTCGGGGTTGCGAGCCAACTGCGTGAAGGCGTGCGGCGCCTTCGCGACGTACGTCTCGATCAACGCGGGGTCGAAAAACACCGTATCGCCGCGTACTGTCGCGCCGTGAGCCTTGAGGATGGCGCGGACCTCCTCGTCGTAGAAATCGATGCCAAACTCTGAGAGAATCCGCATCGATGCCTGATGCAGCCGGTCCAACCCTGCGCTCCCGAGTAATTCATAGACCGGCAGATCACAGGTGATCGTGTGGCTTCGCTAAAACGGGGCGGCGGCTGTGTAAAGTGCTGCTCTGGCAGCAGCCGCAGCAAATCTAACTGTTCCTGCGTGTTCAACGAGGCAGGCACCTGATTTTCACCATCATCCGGGCGGTCTTCGGGGCGGCTTTCTTCGTAGAG
>DOUV01000710.1 GCA_003520455.1 Chloroflexota bacterium
GGACGGGTCAACCCCTCTCTCTCGCGACCGATACCACCAACCTCACCGGGCCGCCGGTCACCTGCCCGGTGGCGGCCATCGCCCGCGGCCGCGCCGTCCCGCCGGTCTGGCAGGTCTCCGACCGTACCAGCGTGATGCTGGCCTGTGCTGCCTATCAAGCCCGGGACGTGGTCGCCTGTTTGGGTCGAACGGCATCCGGGTGCCACCTGGTCTTCTGGAGATGTATCAATCCTACCAACCTTCTCCTTGCTATGTAAGGTCAGATCCGGCCAACTTCCTGGCCGCTTTCGGTCACGTCACCGGCCGGACCCGGCCACGGGAGAGCAGGAAGCCGGCGGGGTACAAGAAAAACGGGGCAGACATCCTGCCCCGCTCCCATATAAAGCACCGCTGCCCGACGCTCACACCTCAACTAACCCCAGTTGTACCGCTCGAACAGCCGCCTCCACCCGCGTATTCACCTTCAATTTGTTGTAGGCGCTGTGGAGATACCGTCGAACTGTTCGCTCTGATATCTTCAGCGCCTGGCCGATTTCTGCATCCCCCATTGCAGTGACCATCAATCGCAAGACGTCCAACTCTTGATCGGTGAGGGTAGGCGCTTCCTCTTCGACCACTCCGGCACTCTTCGGTTGCACCAGCACTTCCAGGACCGGCCGGCTCACCCAGGTACCACCCTGAGCCACGATACGGATGGCCTGCACCACCACCGCATTCGGCTCATCCTTCAACAGGTAGCCGGCCACTCCGGCAGCCAGCATCCCCCGGATCAGCGCCGGGTTGTCATACGCCGTCACGATCAGCACTTGTGTCGCCGGGCAGTGCTCCCTCACATGCGCCACCGTCTCGAACGCCGGGGGACCGGGCATACTCACGTCCAACAGCAGCACATCGGGCTGCAGCTCCTGCGCCAGCCGCCGGGCCTCACGCCCGTCGGCCGCTTCACCCACCAGTGCGATGTCGTCTTCGGGTGCCAGGGCCGCGCGCAGTCCGGTGCGCAGCAGGGGGTGATCATCGGCCAGCAGAACCCGTATCGGTGCCGTCATTATCTTCCTCCAGGGGAACACGGACTGTTACGGTCGTCCCCACGCCCGGCTGCGAGTGGACGGTGAACGTACCGCCACCCCACTCCACCTGCTCGGCCATCCCTGCCAACCCGAAGTGGCCGGCCTGGGTCAGTTCGCTCAGATGGGCCGGCACACGAAAACCACACCCGTCATCGCGCACATCGAGTATCACTTCCGTTGGGAGAAGGCGCAGATGTAGTTCAATTCGCCGTGCCTGAGCGTGGCATAGCGCGTTGCGGAGCGCTTCTTGCGCCACCCGGAAAAGGCAGATGGTGACCGGCTCCGGGAGAGCCGTTCCACTCTGGGCTAGATCGAGTTCGACCTGCGGTCTTGCCATGTCGTTGGTCCCGCACTGGCGCTCCACTTCCCCCGCAAGGGCAGCGGTCAGCCCCAGCTCGCGAAGCCAGGCCGGTCGCAACTCGCTACTCAGATCCCGGAGCTGTCTGACCACCGTGAGGAGCTCTTGCTGCAGGTCCTCGAGCGTGAGCCCCTCCACAGCCAGAACGTCGGATCGGTGCCCGTCTTTGTCTCTTCGTCCTATGGTCTCGAGCAAGCGGCTGACGCCCAGGAGCTGTTGGACGGCGCTGTCGTGGAGCTCGCGTGCCAGGCGCAAGCGCTCGCGCTCGCGCCCGATCAACACTTGCCGGTGAGATCGAGCCAGTTCCGCCTGTTGGGCGCGGACCTTTTCCAGCAGCCAGATGTTGTGGGCCGCGATCCCAGCCTGACAGGCCAGCATTGACAAAATACGTTTGTCCTCGGCGGTGAAAAAGGAGTCGCCCGGACGGGTACCAATGAGCAGCAGCCCCTGCAACACGCCATCCGACACCAGGGGCCAGAGCCCGGCGTCCGCCGCCGAGAGGAGTGACTGCGCTTGCCCCTGGAGCGGCGTGCCGACCAGCTTTCGGCGCACCTGCTCGCCGGTGAGCGGCGCAGCCGCCGCCTCCAGGAGCAGCGCCAGGTCGCTGTCGATCGGAAGCCGGCCATTGCCAAAATCTCCACGCTCAAAGCCGGCAGCCTCGAGCAGGGCAAAGGCCTGCCCCTCGCCGTCTTTTAAGAAGAGGGCAACCCGCGTGAATCCCATCGCAGCCCCCAGGCCTTCAACCAGCAGGCGCTGCAACGTCTCGCGATCAAGCGTGCGCGCGGCCGAGGCGAGGAGCCCTTCGACAATCCTGGTATCTCGAATCTCGCGCCCATAGAAAACCCACTTTACCAGGCGCTCGAGCCCCTGCTGGAGCGGGACCAGGAGGAGCACAGCGCCGATGCTGAAGAAGGCGACAATCAGGAACCACCGGCCAGCCACGTCTACAGCCAGGCGGTCCAGGAGGCCGGCAGTTGCCAGGTACAGGCTCCACAGCAGGAGGGCGAGAAGATAATAGATAAGGGCGCGACTGAGCATAGTCTCGGTTGGCACCAGCCGGTGGCGAACGCGCGCATAGACGTAGGTCAGGGGACTGAGCAGCAACCAGGGGAAGCTATACTCATATGGGACGTAGAGCGGCGCACCGAGTGTCTCGGGCAGCAGGGAGAACAGAAACAACGGGGCAAAGGCAACCAGCGTCCCGAAAGCGACCAGCCGGATGCGGCGCCGGGCTGCCACGGACGCCCAGTGCCGGTACGCTCGGAAGAGCCAGAGCATGCCCAGGAGAAAAGCCACGGCAAAGCCAAGCCGCACGCCGGTCCGCCAGAGGTCAAACCACGCCTGCTGTTGCGCCGCCGCGAACGGCCAGAGAAGCACCGGCAACGACCAGAGCACCGCCAGCAGTGCGAAGGCTCCCACCGCGACCCGTTCGATGCGTCCTGGAAGGCGGCCCGGAAGGACGATGTGAAAGTGGACCGTGAGTGGCGCCAGCCAGGCCAGCAGCAGATAGAACCACCGGGCGCTCAGGTCACTGCCCCTATTCGCCAGTGTGCCGGTCGCCAGGATGCCGGCAACGACGAGGAAGAAGGCGACCGGCAAGGCCAACCGGCCGACCACCAGCCCCATCAGCCCGACAGCCCAAAACCCGAGCGCGACGAGCAGCGGTGAGAGATTCCGCAGCAACGATGGGCACGCCCCACTGCCCGCTGAATCGAGCCCGCCGTCTATACCACACGGCGGGCGCCAGACAGCGACGCCCGCCCACGCGATGAAGCCCAGACAGCCCACCGCCAACACGCCGAGCAACACCCGCCGCCATACGGCCGGTCGGAGACGCTCTATCAGTGTTGGCTCCACGCGCTCCCCCCGAAATCGCTCGTCGTTTACGATTCCATCCTACAGACTGTTTGCAAAGCAGGCAACACGCGCTCCAACAATACGAGCAACTGTTGGCTGGCCGGCGCTCGGCCGTTGGCGCCAAGGATGGCCGCAAGCGCCTGCTGATACTGGACGTAGCCGACGGCGAGCAGGTAGACGGGTGCACCGAGCTCGATGAGCGCCTGTCGAGCCTGCGCCTCCGCCACCTGGTCTCCTTGTGTTGCCTGCGCGAGTAACCCCACGAGGTGAGTACGTTTCTCACCCGTCGCCACGTGCAGCGCGTAACAGACCGGCAGGGTGAGGCACCCGGTAGCCAGATCGCCGGCCCCGTTGGGATGCCAGACACCGTTGAAGTCATCGGCCACCTGCAGCAACACGCCCAAAGTATACCCGTACTTGTGATAGCCGGAGAGCGTACCCTCGCTGGCCCCGGCCATGAATGCGCCCGCCCAGGCCGCCCAGGCCAGCAGTTCGCCCGATTTGGCGCCGGCAATTTCCAGCCAACCGTCCGGATCAACGGTCAGCACACCCCTCCGGGCAGCAGCCAGGTCGGCGTGTTGTCCGGCGCAGGCACGCGGCATAGCCCGGTTGAGTGCCTGGCGGAGGCGCCGGGGGACATCAGAGGATACACCACACGCTGGCAGTTCCTCCAGCGCCACCTGAGCCACGAACAACAGCCCCATCGCCAGGTTGATGATCTCGCCAGGATGGCCGTCCGCGTCGCCGTCTTCGACATCGTCGAAGAGCTTCACCGCCATCAGCACCACCTGCCAGGCAGCCATTACCGGCATGACCTGATGTCCATCACCACCGGCTGCCTCGTACGTCAAGCGAGGTAGTTCATGAACGGTCGGCGTGGTCGTCTCGCGCTCCGGCAATCCCGCAAGAACATCCAACACCTGACCGGAATGTGAGGTGCCAAGCCTTGTCAGGCTCGGCGCCTCCTGGCTGAGCCGGTTGATGAGCTGCCAACGCTCATCGCGTGCGAAAAGTGTTTGTAAGGAGCAAGACATTCGTTTAGACGAGCTTGTTGGGGGCAGGGTGGGGCGCTACCGGCCACTCTTGTGGCTCCTCTCCTCGAGCCAGGAGGGCAGCCAGCGCTTGTGGGGCGAGCCGCAGCGCCGGCGCCATGGCGACAAGCGCTGCCTGCTCCTCTGGTGAGAGATCAGGCGAGGCAATATCGGGCGATGCCTTTTCACCAGTCACGGAGCGGTATACGACACGAGCGAAGTCATTCATGCAAAACCTCCTTCAAGAACTGTCGGGTGGGCAGACTACAGTAGCATAGCCGCGCAAAAGGTCGCTGGTCCCCTTTTTACAGAACCGATGTTACACTATCGGTAAGATGTAGTATTTCTCGTTTGGAAGGGAGTATCAACATCTCAGGTTATATACTATACTTATGGACAACTATAGTTCCACCAG
>DOUV01000392.1:0-321 GCA_003520455.1 Chloroflexota bacterium
CGGGACTCCAGAAGCTGGCGCGGATGGAAAATTTCCGCCGGCGTCTCGCCAGCGAGGAATGGTTTGACCGCCGGCTCCTGGAGCACCTGGAAGCGCAAGTCGGTCTATGACTGGCACCGCCTGGCACGTTGACGCGCGCAGGGCGCCCGTCAACGTGCCGGCGACCGTATCGCAGGCGACCCGCGGCGGCGGCGAATGGCCGCTCTCTCTCTTACGTCCCCTCTCCCAATGCTCGCCGGCATCGCCCTCACGCTGATAGTAGACCTGCAGGTGGACGAGCGGTCCGTCCCCTGTGTGGCACTCTTGCGCCCGCCTGACGTC
>DOUV01000392.1:423-3968 GCA_003520455.1 Chloroflexota bacterium
TCGTGAGTTCTGTCCTTCGGAGGCATCACGCATGGAAGCGAGTCTGGAGCGTATCGGAACACAGATCGATCGGGATCTGGATCAGCATATTGCCAACATTCAGTCCCTCATCCGCCAGCCAAGCATGTCCACATCGGGAGGCCTGGGCATTCGAGAGATGGCAGTGCGGCTACAGAAGGCGTTCGCCGAGCTGGGGTGCCAGGACACGGCACTTTTCGACACCTCGGGGAACCCCGTCGTCTTTGGTCATTACGACACCGGTGCTTCCAAGACCCTGATCGTGTATCTGATGTACGACACGGAGGCGGTATTGCCGGAGGAAGAGTGGATTTCACCGCCGCTCGAGGCGAACCTGGTAGAACTGCCACCGTTTGGTCGCTGCATTATTGGGCGCGGCGCCGTGAATTCGAAGGGACCCTTGCAGGCGTTCCTCAATACTGTGGCCGCCATCCACGCCGCAGGCGAAGCACTGCCGGTCAACTTGAAGTTTGTGGCCGAGGGTGAGGAGGAGTTGGGGAGCATCCACGTGGCCGACGTCCTGCAGGACCATGGGGCGTCTCTGCAGGCCGATGCGCTCTTTTTTCCCGCGGCCGGGCAGCAGGCCAACGGCCACACGACGCTCACCCTCGGCTCACGGACTGCCATCATTTTCGAGCTCGAGGTCAATGGGGAGCGATGGGGCCGCGGTCCCTCGAAGTTCGAAATCCATGCCGGGAGCCGGTCGCTGGTCGACTGCCCGGTATCCCATCTCCTCGAGGCGCTGAATTGCCTCATCGCGGACAATGGGAACCGGATCCTGGTAGAGGGGTTCTATGAGGACGTCGTCCCACCGAACGAGGAGGAGGAGGAATTGTTAGACCGTCTCGCGGCTCGGTGGGACGAGGAAGCTTATAGAGCCCGGCTCGGCGTCAAAGCGTTTATTGATGGGTTGGCGGGGAGAGCCGCTCTGAAGCGCCTGATCTTCGAGCCCGCCTTTAATATTCGTGGTATCTATGGCGGGGACAGCCGCACCGGCGATGTCAACGTCTCGAAGGCGATCATTCCCCATCGAGCCGTCTGCAAGGTTGGCCTCAGCCTCGTGCCTGATCAGAACAAGGTCGACATCGTCGAGAAGATCCGCGCGCATTTGGATCGGAACGGCTTTGCGGACGTGGCGATGCGCGTGCGGCCCGACTATCTGCGCGACCCGGGCGCCTGGGGCCAGGTGAGCGTTCACGACGATATCGTCGTGGCCATGCTCCACACCTATGCCCGCTATGGAATTGACCCGGAAATCTGGCCGCGCAGCCCCGGCGGCTGGCCTGGCTATCTCTTTCAACATTACCTGGGTATTCCTTTCCTCAGCGGCGGCGCCGGCCACGGCGGCGGTGCCCACTCTTCCAACGAATACCTGGTCGTGGATGGGCACGACACGGTTCGGGGCCTGGCCGATCTGGAAAAATCCTACGCGCACATGCTGTACGAATACGCCTCGCTCTGACAGCATGTGCGCGTTGCCCGGCTGCCCGCGAGCCGGTGGCGCGCGACCACCCAGAACATTAATCTGTTTCAGGCCAACAACGCGCGCGTCACCGGTCCAACCGCGAACGAACAGGCATCGACAGGAAGGAGCACCGTGACGATGGAGACAGTCATCGCCAACGCTCGCCTCAGGCGATCGAGCGGCGTCTGGCATATCGGGATCCGCGACGGCCGCATCCGTGCGGTGTCGCGAGATCCCATTCCAGGGCGGCAGGTGATTCACGCCGACGGAGGGTTGCTGACCCCGGGGCTGGTCGAGACGCATCTGCATTTGGAGAAGGCGCTGACTGCTGATCGGATCTCGTGGAACGAACAGCGGCCGACCGGCCACGAGTACCGGCGCTTTCAGGAGCAGATCACGGCGCCGCTCAAACGAGGCTACACGCACGACGATATTGTCCAGCGGGCGCTGCAGGTCGCGCGCATGGCATCGGCCGCCGGAACGACCACCATGCGGGCGCAGTGCGAGGTGGACGAGGACCTGCAACTCAAGGCGATTGAGGCCCTGCTGGACGTGCGAGAGCGCGTCCAGCCCTTTCTGACCCTGCAAATCATTGCCTTTCCGCCGGGCGATATCATGGGAGCGCCTGATGTGGTGGGCCTGCTGCGGCGTGCCATGGAACTGGGCGCCGATGGGATCGGTGGGCTGCCCGAGCTCTACCCAGAGAACGGAGAGCCCTACCTCGATCTTCTCTTCCGCACGGCCGCCGAGTATGGCGGTGTGGTCGACCTCCACGTCGACCAACCGCGCGACGAGCGGCTCTTTTCGTTTCCTTTGATGGTTACCAAAGCGCGCCAGTACGGTCTGGAGGGCAAAGTCACCGGTGCCCACTCCAATTCGCTCGCCTTCCAACCGCGCGACCAGGTGCTGCCCGTGCTTGAGCAGATGCGCGAGACCGGGGTTCACCTGGCCTGTCTGCCCTACGGCTTTGTCGAGGAGCGAATCAAGGTGCCCAAGGCGATGGGCATCGCCGTCTCGCTGATCAACGATAACGTCCGTGACCCCTGGCAGCGTGGCGGCAGCGCAGACCTGGTGCAGATCGCCATGATCTATGCGCGGACATCGGCGGTTCGCTCCGATGGAGACCTGGAGGCTGCCTTCGACATGATCAGCGAGGATGGTGCGCGGAGCCTGGGCCTGAGCGATTACGGCATTCGTGAGGGTGCCTGGGCCGATCTGGTGCTGTTCCGCGCCGAGAGCGTGCAACACGTCATCTGTCACCACGTCCGGCCAGCACTGGTCTTCAAGGCCGGCACGATTGTCGCGCAGGAGGGCCGGTGCCTGCTATGACGAATAGCCGATTCGTTGTGTGGACGATCTGCGCCGGGTGCGTCGTCTGCACGACTGCCAGATGACTCCGGCTGAGGCGATCACAGGGAGGGATCACGCATGGAAGAGAGACTCGATCGTATCGGACGACAGATTGATCGGGATCTGGACCGGCATATCGCCAGCATCCAGGCCGTCATCCGCCAGCCCAGCATGTCTACGACTGGGGGTGGCGGCACCGGCATCCGCGAGATGGCGGAGACACTGCAGGCAGCCTTCGCCGCCCTTGGCTGCCAGGAGAGCGAGGTCGTCGAGACCTCCGGGAACCCCATCGTCTTCGGCCATTACGATGCCGGTGCGCCCAAGACGCTGATCATCTATTTTATGTACGACACCGAAGCGGTATTGCCCGAAGAAGAGTGGATCTCACCGCCGATGGAGGGGAACCTGGTGGAGGTTCCGCCGTTCGGCCGCTGTATTGTTGGCCGCGGGGCGATCAACACCAAGGGGCCGATGCAGGCCTTCCTGAACACGGTCCAGGCGATTCAGGTCGCGGGCGAGAAGGTACCCATCAACCTCAAATTCGTGGCGGAGGGTGAGGAGGAGTTGGGCAGCGGCAGCCTGGCTGGGTTCATCCAGGCCAACGTCGACCGCCTCAAGGCGGACGACCTCTTTTTCCCGATGCCAACCCAACAATCCACCGGAAGGACGGCGATCAGCCTGGGTTCGAAGCGGGGGGTGATCTTCGAGTTGG
>DOUV01000081.1 GCA_003520455.1 Chloroflexota bacterium
ACCCGCGGAGCGCGCGCGCGCTGTAGACCCGCGCCAGTGCGACCTCGTGCCACATGCCGATGGCCTCACAGGCACCGGCGACCGTGCGACAGAGCGTGTGGGCGCGCTCCATCTCATTGAGGGCCAGGAGGCATTCCGCTTCGAAGAGCTGGACGACCAGGACATCACGCGGCATCTCCTCCTGCTCGAAGATCTGGCGCGCGCGGCTGAAGAGGTCCAAAGCGCGATTGTACTCCCCGAGAAAGAAGTAGGTCAGGCCGAGGCTGTCCTGGGCGCGGGCGACACAGGCCGGGAGTTGGAGTTGCTCGGCCAGGGCGAGCGCCTCGTTCGCGCTCGCGAGTGCCTCTCTGTAGCGGTCGAGGTGGCGAAGCACGATCGAGCGGTTGAGTTCGTTGCCGAAGATGAGGTCGCTGGCGGCGGGGTCGATGCCGGCGCGCTCGAAAGTTGCCTTGGTCTGGTCGTAGAGCGTCAGGGCCTGGGCGTAATCACCCTGGCGCAGGCAGACGTTGGCGGCATTGCTCTGGATGATCGCAGCCAGAAGCCACTCGCTGTGGGACAGAAAGATCTCGTGGGCCCGGGCGGCCGTCTCGAGGGCTTCGTGGTAGCGGGCGAGGAAGCCGAGGGCGCCGACCTTGCCGATCTGGGAGCGGGCGGCCTCGACCGGTTCATTGGCGGCGGTGCAGATGGCCTGGGCCTCATCGTACGCAGCGATCGCAGCCTCGTACTGGCCGAGGTTGCGATAGGCATTGCCGAGCGCCATCAGGGCCCAGCCCCGGGAGAGGGGGCGACCGGTCAACTCAGCCGCGAAGATGATGCCCCGAGCGAGCTCGAGGGCCTCGCGCCCGTTGACATAGAGGTGCTCGGTGGCGCGACTCTTCATCAGGGCGATCACCTCATTGGTGATCGCGGGTGCCTGCGTTTGGAGAAAGGCCGCCCGTGCGAGCGGATCGAGCTCGAGCCAGCGAGCGACGAGAGTCTCGGCGGCCGGAGACTCAATCGATAGAGTGCTCACGGTCAGCCGGTTGGGAGGTTGAGACTTTGGATGAGCAGGACATCATTCTGCAGTGGCAGCGCCAGATCGTACTGGCCGGGTGTCAGGCCATCAAATGTAAAGTTATCGAGTTCGTCTACGGTCGTTT
Organism: Chloroflexota bacterium; assembly: GCA_003520455.1. Next base: position 1,140 of record DOUV01000081.1, read on the forward strand.
CGGCGACCAGTTGTTGATGCTGAAAGAGCTGAACCGCGGTTCCACGAAAGCTCCCGAGGGTGGCTCCGCTGCGGGTCAGCAATCCGACGAGCAGTAGCCGGCCGCCCGGAAATGGCTCGGAGGCCACGGTTACCTGCAGGTCGTCGGCCTGGTAGGCACGCGAGTTCCCGCCGTGACCACGCAGGGCCAGCCCAAGTTGGTTCCGTGGGCCGATCAGGTTGGCCTGCACGAGGCGGGCGATGAGGCGATGCAGACCGGCGAAAGGCGATTCGTCGGACGCCAGCGGTTGGGCCAATACTTCGGCAATAGTATCGACGTCCTTCTGGCACCAGGGGCAAAATGCCAGATGGAGCGTGACTGCGGCGGCCTGGTCTGGCTCAAGCAGCCCCATCTGCCACTCGCCAAGATGCTCGCTTGATGGGCATTCTGCTCGGAAGAGCCGGGCACGCACAGGGGCCTCCTCTGCGGCGCGCTCGGCCAGTCGGGTCTGGCAGGCCGGGCAGCCGCGCAAGTGGTTCAGGATCCGCGGCGGTGCCTCACCGTCCAGCGCTGCATCCAGGGCGGTCTCTGTCAGGGGAGGTGGGAATTGACACTCCATGGCTGTCCTCGAGGCAAGATGCAAGAGTTCTGCTGATTGAGTAAACGCAGGAAATGAAAATTTTGTTACTCAATCAGCTTCGAATTCCCACCACGTTTGCAATTCGGGTGCGCGCCGGAGACGATTCAGGACGTTGCGCTTCACGCGGTAGACATCTTCGACCGCCGTGAACTGTTCGCCGAAACGGTCGTAAATTTGACGTGGTTTGAGACCGAGAACGAAGTAGCTGTAGACCAGGACTTCTTCCTGTTCGTCGTTCAAGAGTTCCCGGATATCGGCCCAAAAGCGGGTTCGTTCGACCTCGGTCAGGACAGCGCGCTCGACCCGGTCACGGCTGGCCTCGGTCCCGAGCGTGTCGAGCGGCTCCATGTACTGCTCGAAGCGGCGGCGCCGGACACGGTCGGTCACGGCCGAGCCGGCACACATTTGTAAATAGCGGAGGAGAGATTGCAAGTTTTCGAACCGACTAAACTTGGCCGGTGTGAGGGCGCGCCAGAGCTTGGCGAAAGTGAAGTTCACGAGCTCCTCGACGTCACCGCCTGCGGCTTCGAAGCCGCTGCTGCGCCGGACCCAGCCGCTCACCAGGTTGCGATACTGTTGGTAGATCGAGTCCCAGGCATATCCATCTCGTTCGACAATCGCCCGACGGAACAATTCGTAACAGTAGTGATCATCGCACGGCTGACCTTTGAAGAACTGGCGGCTCTCCTCCGAGCACCGTTGAACAAGCTCGTCGAGATGGAGACGCTGGAGAGGCGGCTGATTGTTCATTAAGTCTGCTCGTTTCCGTGGCGGTAGTGGCATTTTATCACATCTTGTACGAAATACCAGCTACCTTTGGTCTATTTCCAGAGCAGAGGTTCCACGGTACGAGCATCTATTTCAATCAACGCGGCCAGTGGCAATTTCTGCGCTTGAGGAAGAGAGATTGGAGCGTAGAGATTGACGGCTGGTTTCTGAGGCTAAAAATAGTTTGCTCAGATTAGAATACAGGGTATACAGGGGCGAGGGCACTGCCCTCGCCCCTGTATACACGATCCGAATAAGCGCGAAATTATTTAAGAGCGCTCATCTTCAATCTCGAGGCGCTCATCAGACGGGGAGGCGAGCCTGCACGAGTGGGCCACGAACGTCGCGAGGGTCTCGACGTAGCTGCGGCCGCCGACGAGAGCGATGTCGTTGTGGTGGCCGCCGGGGATGCGAAGAAACGTTTTGGGTTGGGGCGCGGCGGCGAAGAGCCGCTCGCCGTCTGCGAAGGGGACGACTTCGTCTTCGGTGCCGTGGATCACCAGCAGGGGAGCGCGCAGGTGGCCGAGGCGCTCGAGCGAGGGATAGAGGTTGGGAAGCAGGCGGGCCAGGCCCGGGATCGGGTAGAGCTGCGCCGCGAGCTCGCGGCCGCTCGTGAAGGTGCTCTCGACGACCACGGCGCACGGGTTCGCCTGGGGCT
>DOUV01000220.1 GCA_003520455.1 Chloroflexota bacterium
CCGCCACTGCCGGCAAGGTCACGAAGGATGGGAAGACAGCCACCTCGACCCCGGCGAGTCCGACGAGCCGGCGTCGCAGCTCGCGGACCAGGGCGACCCCCTCCGTCGGGTCGTAGTGCATCTTCCAGTTTCCGGCCACCAGTGGCTTACGCTGGACCATAGGCCTCCGCCCGGTTCAACTCCCAGAGACGGTAGAGGCCGTGGATCGTCAGCTCCGGGTCCACGACCTGGATCGTCTCGCTGTGGGTCGCGAGGATCTCCGCCAGGCCGCCGGTCGCCACGACGGCCGCCGGCTGGCCCAGCTCGGCCTGGATACGGCGTGCAATGCCATCGACCAGGCTGACATAGCCCCACATCAAACCGCTCTGCATGGCGGTGACCGTGCTGTTGCCAATAACCGCCGGCGGGAAGGCCAGTTCAACCTTGTAGAGTCGCGCCGCGTGCTGGACGAGGGCCTCGACCGAGAGATTGAGGCCGGGCGCGATGACACCGCCAATATAGGCACCGCCGGGCGAGACGACGTCGAATGTCGTCGCGGTGCCGAAGTCCATCACAATGCAAGGCGCGCCGTAGCGCTCGCGCGCCGCCAGAGCGTTGACTACCCGATCGGCACCAACCTCCTGAGGGTTGACCCGCTCGATGGCAATCCCAACGTCGATCCCCGGCCCCACGACCAATGGCTCTACGCCCAGGTATTTGACGACCATCTCGCGCAGCGCCGCCGTGAGGACCGGCACCACCGAGGCCAACACGCAGCCGGCAAGATCGGCCAGTTGCAAACCACGGAGGGCCAGAAAGCGGTCGAGCAGTACCGCCCATTCATCGGGGGTGCGATTGTGGTCGGTCACTGCCCGCCAGTCGGCGCGCAGGGTCGGACCGTCATAGACACCGAACTTGGCGTGAGTATTACCGACATCTATCGTGAGGATAAGCATGGTGGACTCATCTCTTTAACCTGGAACGGCATCGTCGGAGCGGCTCGGTTTCGAGAGGATGCTTCCGGTGCAATCCAATTGTAACCCAGTCGTCGCTGAGATCAAGCCTGCTCGTGTCTCCCCCGATGGAGAAAGGGTCGCGGTTGAGACCTTGACCCCAGGCAGTCTTCGCCGCACCACCACGCCGCAACGACACACTGTGTCGCACTTTTGTGCTATACTACAGGACATGTCAACGGGTCTAGAGAGGAGGCCGGCGATGGCCGAGGACGAACCAATTCGAGACAAGCAGGCTCGGCTCCACCGGCTGAGCCACCTGCTCTACCGCCACCCCCATGGCCTGACCGTGCGCGAGATGGCGGCTCTTTGCGGGGTGACCCCGCGGACGATCCAGCGCGACCTCAAAGCGCTGGAAGATGCCGGAGTGCCGGTTTGGCAGGACAGCGACGACGAGAAGCCGCGCTACGGTATCGTCGAGGGCTACTACCTCCCCCCGCTCAAGCTCACCTTGAATGAGGCCACGGCCCTCTACCTGGCCGCACGCCTCCTGAGCCGCTCGACCGACGAGCACAACCCCCACGTCTCGGCCGCGCTGGCTCAACTGGCCAGTGTCCTTCCCGACACACTGGGCCGAGCCCTGCAACTCACAGTGCAGAAAATGGCCGAGCGCGAGGAAAATCAACAGTTCCGCGCGGTCTTCGAGGTGTTAGCCCTCGGCTGGGCAACCGGGCGCAAGGTTCGGATCTGGTACCGTTCGGCCAGGAGCAAGCAGGCCTACGAATACACTATCAGCCCCTACTTTGTCGAGCCGGGAGATCGCACCACGTACGTTGTCGCGCATAGCGACTATCATCAGAGCACGACGACCTTCAAAGTCGAACGCATCCAGCGCGCCCAACTCCTCGACGAGACCTACGATCTCCCCGACGAGATGCACCCTGCAGCCGCCCTGGAGCACAGCTGGGGAATCGTCTTTGGTGAGCCACTCCAGGAGGTAGTCCTTCGCTTCACGCCTGAAGTCGCGCGCCGTGTAGACGAGAGCACCTGGCATCCATCGCAACAGGTCGAACCGTTGCCCGACGGCGGTCGCAAGCTCACGTTGCGAGTCAGTGGTCTGATGGAGATCGAACCCTGGATTAAGAGCTGGGGCAAGAACGTTGAGGTGCTGGCGCCGGCAAGCTTGCGGGTGCGGCTGGCCCAGGAGGCCTGGGCGCTTGCCGAGATGTATATGGAGAGTGAGGCCGACAATGAGCACACGGTGGGCTCCAGCCGAGGCGCTGCTTGAGCTGGAGACGCTTTTGATCCCGGCACTGAGCGCGGCAGCTGAGCGGCACTGGCATCTGCCAGATGCACGCCTCTTCTGGCGGTACGATCCCAGTTTGAGGAAACCGCTCGAGTACCTCGGCCCTGACGGCCTGGTGTTGCGCGGGCCCGACCTGCCCCTCGGGCTTCTGATCCACACCTCAGCGCTGGTCCTCCTGCGCTACATCCCGGCTCCGAAGCCAGTGCTCTACGATCTCGTGTGCCACGGCCTCGCCGCCGATCTCACCTGGGAGGTCGGGCCGCACGTGACCTGCCAGGCCCCGACCGTGTTGCCTCTGGCGCGCGAACTGCTCCAAATCGACCCCGACCTGGCACTGCGCGTTCGGGAGTTGGGCGAGGGACCCCCGACCGTCGCGAGCGTCGCGCCGCTCGTCTTCGATCAACGGCTCCCCGCCTGGTTGCGACACCGTCTGCGCCACGCCGCACTGCTCACCGACTCCCCTCAGGCACAAGCGACGCGGCGCGAGGCCGGACTCTGGCGCTGGCTGAGCGCCGGCCGCTTCGAGCATCTCTGGACGGCAATCGTCGAGGCGCTCGGCGAGCAGCCCTTGCCGCCGGTGGCCCGCGCCTCGGCCGATCAAACCTGATGGCGTATCTCACTTTCTGTAAAAGCGGCGCGTACGCGCCACTTTTACAGAAATATAAAGATCCTGTTGGCGAAATCGTCTC
>DOUV01000231.1 GCA_003520455.1 Chloroflexota bacterium
TGTGCCGCGCCCGGGGGCATCAGCGTGCCGGTGGTCGAGAGCCCGGGAATGGAGCTTGATCTGCGCGGCCTGACCGTGGAGGAGATGCTGCCGCGCCTCGACAAGTACCTCGACGACGCCTACCTGGCCGGCCTGCCGCGCGTGCGCATCATCCACGGCAAAGGGACCGGCACGCTGCGCCGCGTGGTCCGAGAGGAGTTGCAACGCCATCCGCTGGTCAAGCGCTACCGCGAGGGCGAGTCCAACGAGGGCGGCAGCGGGGTGACGACCGTCGAGTTGATGGGCGCCAATGAGTAATGGCAGGTTGGTAGAGACGCCCGACCCCGCGGGGTCCCCGCCGCCCTGGCCTGAGGGGACCCCGGGGCGTCTGTACAGGTTGCAGGTTCGGTCTATATGAAGGCCAGGCAAACAGCAACACTTGTCGGCAGCCGCCCCGGAGGGCTTTTCACAGAACGAGGCTTGGGGCCTGCGCGTACGCACGTACGTACGTACGTACGTACGTACGTACGTGCGCGAGCTCCAGGCCTCGTTGCTTGCGAGAGCACGAGCGGCTAAGAGAAGGGACAAGGAGTCGTGGGAGGACCCTTTGGGGATCGTCTGCCGGCTCTCTCGAATACGAGGGTTACCAGGTCTCCAGTTGAGGCATTGAGGCACACTCTTGAGAGCTTTTTTTCTAACGGCGATCATAATGCTCTTGGGCGCAGGAGCCTGTTCTCGTGGGGTCACCCCGACCTCTATGCCGCCCATCGCCACTCCTCCATCTACTGTCCCGGTTGGGACTGTGTTACCGTTCAAAACTGTTGAGCAGAGTATCTACGGGGATTATTCTGTCCGACAACCACGCGCGGTTCTGATAACGAGTCCCCGTGATATTCTCTCCTTGAATGGGATGGTCTCACCCGAATCGCGAGGGCATGTCACCGCACAACTTCAGCGAGTCGATTTCCAACGCGACTTTGCGATCGCGGTATTTCGCGGCACTCAGGGTACCCATGGTTTTGATGTGACCGTTGAGGCAGTCGCCAGGGAGGGAGACAAACTGGTTGTGTATGCCCAGTTTTGGGAACCAAGTCCATACTGGGAAGTTGCCAATGAGGTCACCTCACCGTTTCATATCATCACGGTGCCTCGAAATGCAGGTTTGCCGGAGGACGGGGAAATTGTTCTCCGCAGCCGGCCGGTTACGCCAACTCCACCACCCGCACAGCGCCCGTGACCCTTGCGGTGGAGGTCCTATGTCGCCCCAATTGCATATCAACCTTTTCGGTTCCCCCCAGGCTTCGTACAAGGGCGAACCCCTTGCCTTGAAAGTCCCGCCCAAAACAACTCCACTGTGGGCCTACCTCTTACTCCATCGGTCGCAGGCCGTTTCCCGCCAGGCCCTGGCCTTTGCTCTATGGCCAGATACGCCGGAGAAGGCGGCCCGGGCCAATCTCCGCCGCCATCTATTTCTCTTGAAGTCGGCTCTCCCCGCAGCCGAAGATCGAGCCTGGTTGTTACAAGACGCCCGGACCGTTCAGTGGAACCCCCAGGCCGACTATTGGCTGGACGTGGCCGAATTCGAACGGCTGACCCAGGACCCGGCCGGAGCGGAAGAGGCGGTTGCCCTCTACCGTGGCGACCTGATTGAGAATTGTTATGACGATTGGATCTTCCCCGACCGGGAGCGGCTGCGCAGCCTCTACATGGTTAACCTCACACGCCTGGTCGACCACCACCGGGCCCGGCGGGCGTTTCCCCAGGCTATCGGCTTCGCCGTCCGCCTGCTGACCCTCGATTCTCTACGAGAAGATGCTGTCCGCTTGCTGATAACCCTGCGGTATGAGTCGGGTGATCGGGCCGGGGCCCTGAAAGAATATACCGCCTTTTGCCGGCTGTTGCGGGAGGAGTTGGGGGGCGAGCCCATGCCCGAGACCCAGGCTCTGGCTGACGCCATCAGGCGAGACCGGTTGGTATTCGGCGCGGCGCGGGGCGGTCTATTGGAGGACGCTTCCTCGATTGCCGGGAGGCGCGCACCAGCCCCTGGGCGGCGCGCGGACCTGGTGTTGCCCTTCGTGGGCCGCGAGGTGGAGTTCGAGCAGCTCCTGACCTGGTGGGACCGGGCAGCTCGTGGCGTAGGGACATTGGTGATGATCGGCGGCGAGGCCGGGGTGGGCAAAACCCGGTTGGTGGAGGAGTTCGCCCGCCGGGTGGAGGCCCAGGGTGGGCGGATGCTCTTGGGACATGCCCTGGCGGCAGAGGCAGCGCCCTATCAGCCGGTGGTCAGCGCGCTGCGGGACGCGCTACCATTGCTGGCAGCCCTCGATCTGTCCTCTCTCTGGCAGGCGGTAGTGGCACAGGTTTTGCCCGAGCTGGACACCAGGCGGAGGAGCCAGGCCTCACCACTGCCCGAGCTTCCTGCCCTCGATCCCGAGCGGGAGCAGATGCGGCTCTTCGAGGGTTTGTTTCACTGCCTTTCGGGCCTGGCCCGGCCAAGGCCACTGGCTCTCATCCTGGAGGACCTGCACTGGGCCGGTGCGGGCACGGTCGGCCTGCTGGCGTTCATCGCCCGCCGGCTCGGCTCTCGTCCTCTGCTGGTGGTCGGCACCTACCGCCAGGAAGTGGTGACCGCCGCCCACCCCCTGGCCGCCATTCGCCGTCCCCTGCAGCGCGACAGGCTCTGGCATCCCCTGACCCTGGGGCGTTTGCCCCGGGGAACGGTCCAGGAACTCGTCGGGCGTCTCTTCCAACAGGAGGACGACGCGGCCGGCCTGGCCGGGCGCCTGTTTGGCGCCAGTGAGGGCAACCCCCTCTTCCTGCAAGAGCTGATCCGGGATCTGATAGACCGGGGGTCGATCCGGGTGGAGGCCGGGCACTGGCAGATCGGGCCTCTGGACGATCTGGCCGTGGCCCCAGGTATCCAGGGGGCCATCGCCGGCCGCCTGCAGCGCTTGTCGGCCCAGGCCCGGAGCCTGGCCGAGGTGGCAGCCGTAACCGGGCCGGCCTTCGAGTTCGACCTGTTGCGCCAGGCCAGCGGCTGGCCCGAGCAGGAGGTGCTCGACTCCCTGGACGAGCTGTTGGACTGCCAGTTGGTGCGCGAGGCGGGCCGGGGCGGGGCCTTCGACTACACCTTCTCCCATCACCTGGTCCAGGCCGCCATCTATGAGGCCAGTCCGCGGGCTCAGCGGG
>DOUV01000403.1 GCA_003520455.1 Chloroflexota bacterium
CGCACCATCGAGCGCGCCACCGGCGAGCGGCTCCAACCACGCTACTTCGTCGAGCAATTCGTGGCGTGACGCGCGAACCACTCTTCGCACGCATCACGCTTCACGTCTACGGTGTGGGCGTTGCCCCCGGCGTCGGCGCCGCCGGCGGTGCCACCGGCGGCGCTTGCCCCGTGACCTCCATCAGTTGTTGCAGGTCGCGCTGGAGCGCCTCCTGCTCCTGGCCGTAGCGCCCCCAATCGCCGTCGATCCGGGCCTGCTGGGCGGTGGCGTAGTGATCGTTGGCGGAGCGGATGAGCTCCGCGACGGTCTGTTCCATTGGCGCGCTCGTGGTCCCACCGCCTGGCGCCTCGGCGATCCCCGGGACGCTCTCGCCCACCAGCCCGGCCAGCGCACCCTCGAACGTCTCATTCATGACCACCCGATCGCCGCTGGCGACGATGATCCGCTTGAGCTCGGGCAGCTCGCCGGTGGCCGCCAGGAGATAGAGCGGCTCGATGTAGAGGATCGAGGTGTCAAGCGGGATGACCAGCAGATTGCCCCGGATCACCCGCGAGCCGGCCTGCCCCCACAGTGTCAGCTGCTGGGAGATTTGGGGGTCCTGGTCGATCCGCGCCTCGACCTGGCGTGGCCCAAAGATGAGTTGCTGCTTCGGGAACTCGTAGATGACCATCTCCCCGCGATGCGGTGGATCGTTGCGCGCCGCCAGCCAGGCGATCATGTTCTGTTTGTTGGCCGGCGTGTACGGCTGGATCAGGAGAAACTCGGCCGTTTCGTTGCCGGGCAGGTTCAGGATGATGTAGTACGGTTCGACGGGCTGTTCTTCCTGCGCAAAGAGCTCGGTCGGAATCTCCCACTTATCCTCTTTATTGTAGAAAACCCGCACGTCTTTCATGTGGTAGGTCGCGTAGAGCTGAGCCTGGATGCGGAAGAGATCCTCGGGATAGCGTAGGTGGTCCTGGAGGGTCGAGGAGAGCTCGCTCAGCGGGCGGAACAGGCCGGGGAAGACGCGGTCGTAGGTCTGGATCAGCGGGTCGTCCGGCTCGGCGATGTAGAAGCGCACTGTTCCGTCGTAGGCGTCGGTCACAATTTTGACGGCGTTGCGCATGTAGTTGAGATCGGCGCGGCTCTCACCTTGGGTCGACGAGACCGGTGTGGCGTACGGGTAGCGGTTACTGATCGTGTACGCGTCTTGAATCCAGACCATCCGCCCCGTGTCGGGATCGAGCACCAGGTAGGGATCCCGATCGTAGACCAGGAAGGGCGCGATGCGGGCCACACGATCGCGGATCTCGCGGTGAATCAGCACCCGGGTGGTGGGTGTGACGGACCTGCTCAGCAGGAGATTCGGTTCGCCCAGGCGCAGCGCGAAAGCCAGGCGAACGAGCCGGTTGCCGAGGGGAACGCCGCCGGCCCCGGCATAAGAGCCGTAGACGTTTTCTTCGCCCTGTGGATAGTCGAATTCTTGCGAACCGGAGGGCGCGAAGACGGGATCTCGCGTGATCTCACCGAAGTAGATCTCCGGGCGCGTGACCTCGAGCTCGGGTTTCACGCTCTGCGGTGGCAGATCGCGGATCCAGAAATCAGGGCGTCCCTCGGAGGTGACCACGTCCACGGGATTCATCACCAGCCCGAACCCGTGGGTGAACTCCAGCCGGGTGTTGACCCAAGTCTGGGACGGCAGGCGGGTCTTGTTGAGCTCGCGGCCGGAGAGCATCACTTGCCGGGGTTGGCCATCCACCCTGTAGCGGTCGATGTCTACATCCGAGAACTCGTAGTAGGGGCGCAGTTCTTGAAGCTGGGCGTAGGTTTGCAGCAGCGGGCGGTAGTCCCACAGGCGTACGTTGCGCAGTGCCAGATCGTTGGCCGTCAGATCATCAGCCGTCAGTGGGGTGACACGGTCGAAGGGCTGCTCTTGAATCTTGTCCAGCCCGTAGGCGCGGCGAGTAAATTCGACGTTGTATCGAATGTAGGGCGTCTCCAGCACCAGCTCGTTGGGCTCGACCGAGTAGCGCTGCAAGACGCTGGCGTAGAGTCCGCCGACCACCAGGCCGGCGAGAAACCAGAGGCCCAGGGCCACCACCGGCCAGACGAGTTGCTGGCGCCAGATGTTGACAAACACCAACAGGGCCACCAGCCCCATCAGAACGAGCTGGAGACGCAGCGCCGGCAAGGTGGCCCGCAGGTCGGTGTAGCTCGCCCCGAATGCCACCCCGCGCGCCGAGTAGTTGAGCTCGAAAGCATCGAGCCAGTAACCGGCCGCCCATAGGAGGAAGAAGAGGCCGAGCAGCAGCGCCAGGTGGCGCCGGACGTGCGGCAGGAGCACATAGTCGCCCTCCCGCAGACTCTGCCATTGGGCCAACGCGTAGATCCCCGCCACCCCCAACAACGCCAGCAGGATCACGTTCAGCGTCCAGCTCTGGGCCAGACGGTAGATCGGCAGTTCGAAGATGTAGAACCCGACGTCCCGGCCAAAGATTGGGTCGCTGATGTTGAAGGGGGTCCGGTTGAAGAAGCGCAGCACGGCCATCCAGCTGCTCGCGCCGGCCTGCCCGAAGATCCAGGCAAAGAAGAGCGCACCGATCAGCAGCAGCCAGCCGAACCAGGATTGCTCGAGCATCTCCTGTTCAGCGGTGAAGGCCAACCCACGCGTGGCGGCGGCACGGGCGAGGCGCCAGTTGGCGAGCAAGACGGCCAGCGCCAGCACGAAGAAGAAGACGAAAAGCACGACCTGCGTGCCCCACGCCGTCAGCCAAACCCGCTGATACCCCAGTTCCCCGAACCAGAGCCATTCGGTCAGGGCAGTAACCCCCCAGTTCAGCAGGCCGAAGAGCACCAGGAGGAACGCCGCCCCCAACGTCCACCGGTTGAACCAGCGCGCCAGGCCTGAGGGCCGGCTCCCCGGCGGGCCGCCAT
>DOUV01000400.1 GCA_003520455.1 Chloroflexota bacterium
CAACCCGACGGCCCGCCCTTCCGCCAGCGCACCCGCCGCCAACGAGGCGGCCAGGGTGACGGCGTACTCGAGCGTGCTCTCCGGCGGCTCGCCGGCGTGGGCACTCACATCGAGGTCTACCAGCAGCCAGACATCCCCGCTGGGCTCGCGCTCGAACGATTTGACGTAGGGCGCTTCGAGGCGGGCTGTGGTCCGCCAGTGGATGTGGCTGAGCGGATCGCCGGGCTGCCAGGCCCGAACAGTGGCAGTGCTGATGGCCCGCTGCTGGCTGGGGATCGCGCCGTGGGTCTGTCCAGCGGCAGTGCCCTGCGGAATGCTGCGGGGCGGCAGACGGACGTCCAACACCGGCGGGTGCACGATCAGTTCGTGGGAGTCGGGAATTGTCAGACGCACGGTGAAGAGCCCAAACGGATCGCCGGTGCATAGCTCGAGTGGGCCGAAGCGATAGTGGCCGCGCCGCCAGAAAACCATCTCCTGGCGCCAACGCACCTGCTCGCCACCACCGGCGGCCGCAATGCGCCGGAGCGGCGGGGCGTCGAGTGAGCCTTCCTCGATCTCGACCCAGAGTGCCGGGACCGACGAATTGTTGATCAACTCGAAGTGCTGGTCGAGCTGATCGCCGACCTGGACCCACGGCGCGTAAATGGCGCGCCGGCAGAGCAGGCCGTCGCGCAGCGCGCGAGCCCACCACCAGCCAAGCCCGAACATCCCGCCTAGCGCAATGAGGGGCACGAGCCAGGCGGCGGAGGGAACCAGAAACTGGAGCAGCACAAGCAGACCGAGCAACACCGGCAGCCAGCGGTGGTTAAGCGAAAGTGACCGTATCATCCAGTCGGAAATCCAGCAAAACGCGCGAGAACTCCAGAGGGCTCATCCGTCAGCTCCTGAGCTTCCCCGTGCTCCTTCGGCGCCCTCTAGGCGAAGCCAGGCTGCGACCGCCGCGCGGACCTGGTCATAGCCCACCTCATCGAGGTTGAACCAGTGGATGGAGGGGTCGGTCAGGCGGAACCAGTTGTACTGGCGGCGGACGAAGGAGCGCGTGTTCCGGCCGATCTCACGTGCCAGCTCCTCGCGGCTCGGGATCTCGCCGTTGAGGGAGGCGACCGTCTCGCGGTAGCCCAGGCCGGACATCGCCTCACTCTCGGGGTCCACGTTGGCCTCCAAGAGCCCACGGACCTCCTCGACCAGCCCAGCTGCGAGCATGGCTCGAATACGAGCGTCGATGCGAGCGTAGAGGTTCGCGCGGTCGCGAGTGAGGCCAACCTGGAGGAAGCGGTAGGGCGGCGGGCGCTTCCGTTGGAGCACCGAGATCGGAACTCCACTCCGCTGGTAGACTTCCAACGCCCGAACCACCCGGCGCACATTTCTGGGGTCGATACTGGCCGCCGCTTCGGGATCCACCGCCGCCAGCCGGGTGTGCAGCGCCTCGGCGCCCTGGGTCTCGGCCTCGACCCAGAGACGCTCCCGCAACGCCGCATCGGGCGGTACACGTGGGATGCCGTAGCCCTCGACGACGGCACGGACGTAGAGCCCGGTGCCGCCGACCATGATCGGCAGGTGGCGGCGCGCGGTGATCTCGGCCGCCGCGGCGTAAGCCAGGCTCTGAAACTCAGCCAGCGTCAGGGTCTCGTCGGGCTCGCAAATGTCGAGCAGATGGTGGGGAACGGCGGCCCGCTCGGCGGGTGTGGCCTTGGCCGTCCCGATGTCGAGGCCGCGGTAGAACTGGCGCGAGTCGGCTGAGATAATCTCCCCGTTGAAATCCCTCGCCAGATGCAAAGAGATTGCGGTCTTGCCGACCGCGGTGGGGCCGACGATGACAAGGAAGGGCGGTGTCAATGGATGGGCTCCGCGCACAACGGAGACACGGATGCGATCAACGGAGGCCCTGCGGGCACAATGGATAGACGGATAAAGACGTTACCAGACGGGCCTGGCCCAGCGCGAATCGGATTCCGCAATGCATGAACCGTGGGCGCAATCGATGGAGGGATCGACCCGTCAGAGTCCACGGGCGAGAGTCGGAACGTGAAGTCGGGAGCGACGGAGAAGACAGCTTGCATCATTCAGTATTCGGCCTTTCCAACCCCAGCGCTTCTGTCAGTTCAGTGCGGAAGGCAGCAAAGAGGGCCTCGTCTTCGGCAGTGGCGTTGGGGTCGCAGGAGGTTGGCGATGAGAGAACCCAGACAACACGGCCGGTCGGCTGGGTGTTGGCTTTGAGGCGGCCGACAAGGCGGTACGTGCGCCCACCGGCGCGGACGTCTACGGTCTTATCTGTGGGGCGACCGAGATTGAAGGTGGCGAAGCGGCCGTTCCAGCGCCGCATCAGGAAGTCGAGATGCAATCCGTGGCGTGCGGCGACGGCCTCGAGCGCCGGCCAGGCCTCGTCCAATGTGAGATCGGTCAGGTAGACATCACGAGTCGACACACTCACAGATCCTCGTTCCTGGCAACCATCCCCCGGTACCAGAGAAGGGAGCGTGACGAAGAGCCCCGAAAGGGAAGGCGGGAGCCTCTTTCTCGTCCTTTAGCGGCAACCGCTCATCGCCACCTCGTCTCTGGTCAGCCGCAGTGAGTTGAAATCCTACGGCATATTGTAGCACAAGGCGGCCAGGTTGAGAGACTAGCGCGGGAACCAGAGAAGGGAGAAGAGCAGCACCAGCGCAAACGTGAACGCGGCTACCATGAAGAACACAACGGCAAGCCGGACGCGCACTGCTTTGTAGCGGATCAGGCGGGCGCGGGCCGCCGGCGCGGCGGGACTGACCGACCAATCCTCGGATTGCTGGCTCTGGAAGATCAGTTCGAATCGGAGCGGGGCCAACGCATCCAGTGCCACCAGGAGAGCCGCCAGGGAGATGACGACGGTCACCCCCACCAGCCAACGGACAAACAGCGAGGTTCGGAGGGGCACCATCGGGGTGACCAGAGTCAAACCGGCGAAAATCAGGCCGTTGAGGACGACGACTAACGTGACGAGCCGCGCCGCAACGCTGTCTAACCCCGCAACTATAGCAAGCGCCCACTCGTCGCGCGACTCGACGACGAGTGAGGCCTCTGGGCGAGAATGAGCCGGCCCATCACTCACTGGGTCACCTCCCGGCGGTCGGCATCAGCCCGGCGACGCCAGCGCCGGGACGAACGGCTGGTACGCCAGTTGCTGATTGTCTTCTCACGACCACCGTTGTTTTTGAAAGGAGATATTCCATGGACGAGCAGCGCGACTATTTGGAGCGTTTGTTGAAGACCTTTCGCGTCGCCGCACTGATCACGGTCTCAACCGACGGCGCGCCCAGTGCCCGCCCGATGCTGACGCTGGGCGATGTGAGCACGCGTGAGATCTGGTTCATGACGCGCCTCGATACTGAAAAAGGCCGGAATATTCAGAGCAACCCCAACGTCGGGATCTACTTCGCCACCGACGGCGACCAGCGCTACGTCTCGCTCAGGGGCCGGGCCGAGATCATCCGCGACCGCGAACTGATAAGGACGCGCTGGACCGAGCAGCTACAACGGTGGTTCCGACAGGGTCCCGACACCCCCAACCTCGCGTTGGTAAAAGTCGTGCCGCACGAGGCTGAGTACTGGGACGAGCGCACCAACCGCGAGGAGCGAGTGACGCTGGCCAGCTAGACCAGTGCGTAGCGGTGGAGCTCGAGCCGCAGCAGCGTCCCGGCCGGGGAGAACTCGACCGCGACGACGTCGATGCGCCAATCCACCGGCTGGTCACCTACGTGAGCCGCAAGCCAGGCCTGAGCGGCCGTCTCCAACCGTCGAATCTTGGTTGGGACCAGGGCCTCTTCCGGCGTGCCGTAGGTTCGGCCCCGACGGGCCTTCACCTCGACGAAGGCCAGGCCACTGGCATCCTCGGCGACGATATCTACCTCACCGCCGACGCAACGCCAGTTCCGCGCCAAAACGCGGTAGCCGTGTGCCTCCAGGTACTCAGCCGCCAGGCGTTCTCCGAGATCGCCCAGGCGCTTGCGGGCACCAGAACGAGCCATAGATGGTCCCTCCAACAAGAGGAGCCGGGTCAAGCCTTGCCCTCATCGGTCGCCTCGCGCAGGTCGAGCGCCAGTTGGCGGGCCAGGAGTGGCGCCCAGGTTAGACGGTGCAATCGCGTTGGCCCGAATGCGGCCAGGGCGGCCCGGTGGGCCGGTGTTCCGTAGCCCTTGTTACGAGCAAAATCGTATCCCGGGAAATCGGATTCGTAGGCACACATGAGCCGGTCGCGGTAGACCTTGGCGATGATGCTGGCCGCCGCGATGGAGAGCGAGTGCTGGTCGCCACGAACGATAGCGCGCTGGGGGAGAGAGATCTCCCTGAGCGGGAACGCGTCGAGGAGGAGAGCATCCCCCTTCAGATCGAGGCCGGCCAGGGCGCGGCGCATCGCCAGGCGGCTGGCCGGTGCGATGCCCAACTCATCAATCTCGGCGGCCGATGCCCCACCTACAGCCACCGCCAGCGCGACCTCCTTGATCAGGGGTACCAGTGTCTCGCGCTGGGCCGGGCTGAGCAATTTGCTATCACGAGCCCCGGCGGCTCGCAGCACGAGGCAGGCGGCGCGGTCATCCACGGGCAGAATCACGGCCCCCGCCACGACCGGCCCGGCCCAACATCCCCGGCCGACCTCGTCGAGGCCAACGATATGGCGATGACCAGCGCGCCGAAGTTCTGTCTCAAACTGGAGGGTTGGGATTATCATCGGTTCGGACTTTCCGGGCTCGTGCTTGCTTCTATCTTACACGCTCAACAATTCGCGGTCTACCCCCTTCCTCTACAAGGGGACACGCAGCAGGGTGTAATTTCTCCCGCTTCCCTTGTCTGCTTTCCCTCTTCTTGCCCGGCAGGGCAAGCTCCGTTCAAGAACAAAAACGGGACTTGATCGGTCAAGCCCCGTTTCGAGAACAGATCAGTTCGCCCGGTGATTAGCGGCGCTCGCGCAGGCGGGCCTTCTTGCCCGACAGCTTGCGGAGATAGTACAGCTTCGCGCGACGGACCCGACCGTGGCGGACAACCTCGATCTTCTCAAGGCGAGGCGAGTAGATCGGGAAGACGCGCTCCACACCAACACCGTGCGCGCCGATGCGGCGCACCGTGATGCTGCGGTTCAGGCCAGCACCTTTTATTGCCAGCACGACCCCCTCGAACACCTGCACGCGTTCACGATTCCCCTCGACAATGAGCAGGTAGACGCGGACCGTGTCACCAGGGCGAATCTCGGGCAGGTCCTTGCCCAGTCGTTCCATCTGTTCGGCTTCCAGGGCCTGAACCAGGTTCGCCATAAGAAGTCTCCTTCAACCAAAATACAAAGGAAAGCGCCCGATGGGGGCGCTCGATCAGTGCCAAATCTGCCGATGGAGTATAGCATAGCCGTGCGGGGAGAGCAAACGCTGGATTTGGCCGTTAGCAGGACTTCTTCCGCCTGGGATCAGGTTGCCCGTTGAAGGAGCAAGGGGAACACAGAAAGCAGAGCGTACCATAGGAAGCAAAAAGGCTCTTGCCATGCTTTGGCAATGCCCGCTCCTTGCCGTTGCCCGCTGTGCCACCTCTGCTCAGCGGCCAGTGGCACGATCAGGACTTCTGATCTGCTTGCAGACACTCCAGGAAGTGGCGGTCCTGTTCGCTGAGGGGTGCGTGCTCGAGGAGGTCGGGGCGACGGGCGAGGGTACGCGCCAGGGCTTGCTGGCGCCTCCAGGCCTCGATCCTGGCGTGATGGCCGCTCAGGAGAATCTCGGGAACGGCCCAGCCACGGAAATCTGCCGGACGGGTATAGTGGGGGTACTCAAGGAGGCCGGTAGCGTAGGAATCCTCAATAGCCCCGGTGGGGTGGCCCAAGGCTCCAGGGAGCAGCCGGGTGACCGTGTCCACGATGATCATCGCAGCCAGCTCGCCGCCAGAGAGGACAAAATCGCCGATGCTGATCTCGTCAATCGCGAGGTGGGCGCGCACGCGCTCATCAACCCCTTCGTAACGCCCACAGATCAGGGCCAGGCGCTCCTGCTGAGCGAGCGCGGCGGCGACAGCCTGAGTGAAGCGGCGGCCCTGGGGTGTCAGCAGGATGATCGGTACTGGTGCGGGTGGGGCAGGGGAGCCTGCGGAGCGGGGTGGCAAATTCAACACACTCTCGACGGCGTTGAAGATCGGTTCTGGCTTCATGACCATGCCACCGCCGCCTCCGTACGGAGTGTCGTCGGTGACCTGATGTTTGTCGGCAGCATAGTCGCGGATGTTGTGGAGTGCAATCTCGACCAGCCCGGCCTCGCGAGCACGCTTGATGATGCTCTCCTCAAACGGGCCGACAAACATCCCCGGGAAGAGGGTGAAAATCTCAAAGCGAAGCATATAGGTTGAAAGTTGCAGGTTGAAGGGTGAAGGCTAAGAGATTGGAAAGGAGCAGCCACGCCAAACCTGTAACCTTCAACCTTCCAACCATTAACCGGCGCTACTCGCCCACCTGGCTCTTCAACCAGGCCTGGATGAAGTCGTCGAGGTCGCCGTCGAGAACGGCAGCAGTGTTGCCAGTCTCCACATCGGTACGGTGGTCCTTGACCATCTGGTAGGGGTGGAGAACGTAGGAGCGGATCTGATTGCCCCACTCTGCACTGGTGTGAGCGCCCTTGATACGAGCTTGCTCCTCCTCAAGCCGTTCCTGCCCCAGTTCGTAGAGCCGACCGCGCAGCACCTTCAGGGCCGTCTCGCGGTTCTGCACCTGCGAGCGCTCGTTCTGGCACGTGACGATGATCCCAGTGGGAATGTGCGTCAGGCGAACGGCGGTCGAGTTCTTCTGCATGTGTTGACCACCGTGACCGCCGGCCCGGAAGACGTCCATCTTGATGTCCTCGGGATCGATGTGGATCTCGACGTCGTCCTCAATCACCGGCATCACTTCGACCAATGCAAAGCTGGTGTGGCGGCGGCTCTGCGCGTCGAAGGGAGAGATCCGCACCAACCGGTGGACGCCCTTCTCGGCGCGGAGATAGCCATAGGCATACTCGCCCGAGATCTGAACAGTGACAGACTTGATGCCGGCCTCCTCACCTTCGGTCAAATCGAGAATCTCGGTCTGGTAACCGTGCTGCTCGGCCCAGCGCAGGTACATTCGCAGCAGCATATCAGCCCAATCTTGGGACTCAGTGCCGCCGGCGCCAGCGTGGACCGAGAGCAGCGCGTCGCCGCGGTCATGCTCGCTGCTGAACGCCAGTTGGAACTCGCGGGCGCCCAGATCCTGTTCGAGCGCTGCAACCTCTACAGTCAATTCGGCCTCGAGACCGACGTCCTCCTCCAGTTCGGCCAACTCAATCAGCTCGCGGACTTCTCGGGCCCGACGTTCCAGAGCCTGCCACCCCTCGACCTCATGCCGCAGCCGTGCGAGCCGGCGCATCACGTTCTGCGCCGTCTGAGAATCGTCCCAGAAGCCGGGTTGGAGACTATGCTGCTCCAGTTCGGCAAGTTGTTGCTCTTTGTTTGTGATGTCAAAGGCGCTCCAGGATGCCCTGGATGCGAGCAATCACCTGATCAATTCGTTGTTTGAGTTCGCCCATCTTGAATTTGAATCTCCTTCTGCCTTCATTCTACCACGAGTTAAGAGTTGGAGGTTGAAGGTTGAGCAGTGAAACCCAGCCTTCAACCTCCAACCGGCAAACGTTCAGTCTTCGCGGCCGTTGCTTGCGAAAAGCCCCTCGACGTAGTCTCTGGCATTAAACTCGGCCAGGTCTTGAATTTTCTCGCCGGTCCCAACGAACTTGATCGGGAGCTTGTACTCGTTAGCGATCGCAAGCGCCATGCCGCCCCTGGCAGTACCGTCCAGCTTGGTCAAGATGACACCGGAGACGTCCACCGTCTCCTTGAAGTGCCTGGCCTGCGAGAGGGCGTTGTGACCGTTGGTCGCATCGAGCACGAGGAGCGTCTCGTGCGGTGCCTTGTGGACATGCTTCTGCGCCACCCCGCGAATCTTCGCCAACTCCTGCATCAAGTTATACTGAGTCTGCAAGCGGCCGGCCGTATCAACGATCACAACGCTCGCTTCGCGCCGGCCAAACGCGGTCTGAATGGCATCGAAAACGACCGCGCCGGGGTCACTGCCAGGGCCCTGGTCGAGTACAGCCACCTCGGCACGCTCGCCCCAAATCTTCAATTGGTCGATCGCTGCCGCTCGGAACGTATCTGCAGCAGCCAGCACCACACGGTCGCCACGCTTCTTGTGATAGTACGCCAGCTTGCCGATGCTCGTCGTCTTCCCAGAACCGTTCACACCGACGACCAGCACCACGTTCAGAAGCCGCGTGCCCGGAAGGTAAGGCGTCTCAGCCGCCTCCAACATCTCGATCATGCGCTGCTTCAGAAGGCCCTCGACTTGCTCGGCCCGGCGCAGTCCCCGGCGATCGACCTCGGTCTGGAGCCACTCAACCAGCTCGATGGTGGTTTTTACTCCCACATCAGCCTTGATGAGCAGCATCTCAAGCTCTTCCCAAAAATCGTCATTGATCTCGGTTGGACCGAATAAGCCGGTGATCTGCCCGAATACCGACTCCCGGGTCTTCGTCAAACTTTCGCGAATACCCTTTACACGTTCAAAAATCACAGTCAGCGTGCCTCCTTCATCAAATCGGAGCAGATTATAGCAGCGAGCCCGAGCGCCGCCAAACCTCTCTTCGACTTGGGCGGTGCTGAGGGTGATGGCGAATGCCACGGAGCCTGCGCTCCTGCGAAGGGTGGGCTTCAGGTGACCGCAGGGTAACGACACGCGGTCGCCGAGCGTGCAGTCTAACATCCGGCGGGCGGCCAATTCGCCAACGGGATCAACCTGCCGCTTGACAAGCCAGCGATCATGAATATAATACCTACACGTTGAACGCTTCACGGCCGGACCGGACTGGTTCGTTGGACGGTCTGGTTTTTTTGTGGGCGAGACTCCGCGACACATCGGCAGGGTTCGGCAGGCCGACCATACGGATGGCACGCGGAGTCACAACGTTGAATCTATCGCGCTTCAGGAGGCAAGACGGGCAGAGATCGTATTCCTCATCGAAGACTCTAAGGGGAACTGCCACTTGCCGCCGACCTGCAACTGCGACCGGCATTTTTATCGGCGCATCGAGCGCCTCGCCCCAACTCTCAAGCAGCAGCGGGCAATTTCCCAGGGGACAGAAAATTTGTATACTGCCCCCGCCGCGCGGGCCAGCCCGTAACGGCGAAGCACCTTGACAGTTGAAGAGTGAGAAGAAGCAAGCGGGTTTTTTGAGTAAACGAACCGCGCCTGGAGGCGCGGAGGACGAACGCTTTAC
>DOUV01001104.1 GCA_003520455.1 Chloroflexota bacterium
GGCCAGCTCCCAGAGCCCGGTGGCGACGCCGCCCTCGGTCGGATCGTGGAGGCCATGCAGGCGTGCCGCCCGCGCGGCGATTTCGGCCGCACGCACCACACTGAGGCCGGGGTCGAACAACATTTGACGGGCACGCTCGATCAGCGCCGGGCTGTAGCCGCGCGCCAGCAGATTGGCCGCCTTCTCGCGGGCGATCAACGCCGTGCCCTCGATTGGGAACCCCTTCACCATGATCACCCGATCCCGGGGTCGACCGGCCTGCGGCGAGATGAGCGCTTCGCGCGCAACCGTACCGAGCATCTGGCCAACGACAATCGGGCGCTCCAGGCCGATGGTGACCTCCGTGTGCCCGCCAATCAGAGCGACGCCCAACGAGGTACAAGCCGCCTCAAGCTGGGCGAAGATCTGCTCGACCAGGGCCCGGGTGGTCCCGCGCTCGGGAAGGAGGATCGTGGCGAGGAACCAGCGCGGTCTGGCTCCGAGGCAGGCGACGTCATTGGCGTTGACGTGCACTGCGTACCAGCCAATCTGGTCGGTGGCGAACGTGATTGGATCAGTCTTTGCCACCAACACTTGCTCGCCCATCTCGATCGCAGCCGCATCCACACCGATACCGGGCCGTACGATCACGCTGGAGTCGCCACCTGTATAGCGAGCCAGGAGATTGATCAGGAACTCAGGGGGAACCTTTCCGGGCGCAAGGATATTCGAACTCATAGCCATAACAATCTCTTATGTCAATTGGCAGGGTCGGCTGGCAGGGAAGCGGTCGGCTCCTGCCAGAGCGGTCGTCAAAACGGGCATAAGTATAACCGACGGCCGCGCTCTCCGCCAGGCTCCGCATGATTCCCCAGGACGGCTCAACGATCGAGGTGCGACGCGCCCGGCTCCCTCTGGTGCTCGAGCAGGGGCCAGGCGGCTTCCTGGGGCCGAAGGGCCCCGGATGGGGGGGGCGGCACACCTCTGCTCGACTTTTGAGCGGCCCTGATCCCCGCTGATTCCCGGTCCAGTCCCAAGGTACGATTGCACATTCTCGCGGGGGTATCTATCCTCCTGAATAGCAGCCCGCGGCTACCGGCCGCACTGAGGGACGCGAGAGCGCTGGTCAAGGCGCCAGACTTCCGAAGTCTCCGATCACGCGCCCCGGCAACACCTTGACCGGTGTTCCAGGAGTGAAATCCTCCAACTGGTCGCAGAAACTCGGCCGAATGGCGGATGAGATTCCACGCCGGCCATGGCCTAATAGTTGCTCAATAGCGTTCAATTCCAGTAGAAGACACGAGTTCACGCCAAGAGGTATAAGATGCTCCCCCAGGACAACCACCGCGACCCCATCTCCTCCCTTCTCATGATCCTCATCGTCCTCATGGTCTTTCTTTTGGTCGGTATGACCATCGCCGCCAGCCACGTTCTGGCAATGCCCTACCCGTTTAGCTAACAAACGAGCACTCCGGCGACGTCTGGCCCCCTCGATCAACGGCTCGCAGTGCTTACGAGGGAGACGGAGCAAACTGCCGCAAGATCGCCAGGAGCTCTTCGTCGCCTACTTGCGAGAAGTCGCCGTAGTAGGATCCGACACTGCCGAAGAAAGGGACCGGCGCGGAGAGCGCGATGACCTGGTCCGCCAGTCCGGCCAGTTCCTCCAGCGTCTCGCGCGGCGCGACCGGCAGCGCAACCACGACTCGGGCGGGATGGTCGGCCCGCACGGCGTGGATGGCTGCCATCATCGTTGCACCCGTGGCGACGCCATCGTCCACCAGCACCACCACGGCCGCTTCGATCTTCGCCGCGGGCATCACCCGGCGGTAGCGCGCGACTCGCCGCTCAATCTCGACCATCTGACGATGCGCCTCGGCCGCGATGTACTCATCGCTGACGCCGAGCCACTCAACAAGCTCCCGGTTGAGGAAAATCCGGCCGCGCTCGGTGACGGCGCCAATGGCTAACTCTGGCTGGCCCGGAGCCCCCAACTTTTTCGGCACGATCAAGTCCAGGCGCGTATCGAGAGCCCGCGCGACCGGCGCGGCCACCAGCAAGCCCCCACGCGGGATTCCGAAAACGACCAACGGCGTCCCGTCGGGCTGGAGATGCTGTTCAACCGCGACGGCCAGTTCGCGTCCCGCATGCTGGCGGTCTTCCCAGATCTGCCCACCATCCATAATGACGACATTCTCCCAATTGATCATGGCCGGAACCCTCCCCGGCGACAGATTCTCGAACCAGGGCTCCGTCCTGGTAAAACGGCACCCTGCGCAGCGGCCCGCCGCCGCCGGCGCCGCGCGTTTCCATAACCGCACCCTCCATTGTAGAGCAGTTCCCAGGAGACTCAAGCCCTTGACGGGCCTGGGCCTCACACCTTCCGATGTTGGCATCAAGAACTTGCCAAACAACTCATCAGGAGTACAATAAAGCACGAAGCCCCCGTAGCTCAGAGGATAGAGCACCGGCCTCCGGAGCCGGGTGCGCAGGTTCGAGTCCTGCCGGGGGTACTTACCGTCGCAGGAATGAGCGGCGAACGAGTCTCTCCACACTGAATCCAACGTCTTCAGTTGGCAAGGTGCAGGTGGATCCTCAATCTGTCGCAAAACGCGTGGGGATCCCGTCACAAAGCAAGACGCAGCGGTTCCGCTGCGTTTTCCATCACCACCGAGCCGTCGATCTTAGATCGATCGGGCTGCGGTTCGTTCATCTTCGTCAGAGCAGTCAGTCCGAGGCCGTCGAGGGAACGGGCGTCCTCAGTTGTCCCGAGTGATGAGACACCCGCCAACCCGGCGGCTTCTTGTCATTCTACGCCGCGGCTCGCTCCAGATTGGCGGGCACGCAGAGCCTGTGAGAACCCTCGATCGTAACCTGCTGGCCGACCGGGCGTTCACAATCCGGGGCAACCTCCAATCGGCCACTCGGGCTAGAGTACTGGTCCGATTCCCTCTTCGACGTGGTGGCGCACCTGACACGGAGAGGCGGCGCTCGTTTCCACGACAAGGGTCACTCTCGTTACCAGGGACCTGACGGCACTTTCAACTCCCACTTCACCGGCTTCTGGCGGGATGTCGTTCGCTGGCCGGATGACCCAGGCGGCACGCCATCAGCCGGTCCGTGCTCTGAGATACCGCACCAGATCGTCCAGCGTGACGAGTTGGCCGTAGTCCGCTTCAGGGATCTCCACCCCAAGCTCCGCATTCAGACCGATAAGGAATTGAAGGAAATCGAAGGAGTCGATGTCGAGGGTCTGGCGGATATCCGCGTTAGGGGCGAGCGCGCCAAAATCGGCCTCGGGCGCGATCTGCCCCAGTACCCTGAAGATTGACCCCTTGATCTGGGTCTCGGTGATCATTCGTGTGATGCTCATAGTTTCTCTGGCTCCTGCAGGTAGCGGTTGAGAACGTCCAGGAACTGGCCGCCGCGGTGGCCATCCGTCGCGCGGTGGTCCCCGGCAAGGGTCGCCCTCAGGACTGGCCGGATTCCGAGCATGCCGTTCTCCGCCCAGGGTAACTCGACGATCTTGCCGAAGCCGACCAGCGCCACCTGGGGCGGGTAGATCACGCCGTAGACCACCTCGACCCCCATGTCGCCGAGATTCGTCACCGTGATAGTGGCGTCGGTCATCTCGGAGCTGCGCAGGTGACCGGTGCGCGCACGCATGATCAGATCACGCAGCCCCTCCATCAGTTCGTCGAGGCTCTTGAGGTCGACGTTGTGGATCGCCGGCGTGACCAGCCCCCCCTGGCGCAGCGAGATCGCGCAGCCGATGTTTACCGCCTCCTGGGGCTGATGGCGATCGTCGAGCCAGTAGCCGTTGAGCTCCGGCACGTCCCCCAGCGCCCGCGCGACCGCTTTCAGCAGCAGCACCACCGGCAAGAGCCGGTCCTTGATTGGACGCGTCAGGTTCTCGGCCTCCAGCCACCGCAGCGCCCGGCTCATTTCGATCCGAGTCTCCAGGTAGTAGTGTGGGATCTCGCGGTTGGAGCGGGCCATCGCGGCGGCGATGGCGCGTCGCATGCCGGCCACGAAATCAGAGGGTGGACGCTTGACCTCCGCCGGCGGTCTCTCCGGCAGGGGTGGCGCGGGCGGTGCGGGGAGTTCCTCCACCGGCTTTTTCGCTTCGGCGGCCCGCTCGACGTCGGCCCGCTCGATGGCGCCTTGCGGCCCCGTCCCCTGCACCGTACTCAGATCGACGCCGCGCTCGGCCGCCAGCTTGCGCGCCAACGGCGAGACCCTGGCGCGTTTCTCTGCCGGTGCAAGGGGCGTCGGG
>DOUV01000292.1 GCA_003520455.1 Chloroflexota bacterium
ATTTGGGAGATGGCGCCCCGGGTTCGGTGGCAACTCATGCAATCGGCCGCTGCGGCGGCTGTGGTGGGCGCTCCCCTGGCCGGCGGGGGCATGCCGTGTTCGGCGCCGGCCGACTTGGTCGCGCTGAGGGCGAGGACCGCCGCCACGCCAACCACCAGCAGGCTCATGTATGTGAATCGCAACTTGGTCAACCATCGGCTCCTTTTGGTTCTTCAGGCAGAATGTGCATGGCGTGCCGAACTCGGCTCATGACCGAGGAGGTCTCTCACCGTAAGGGCGATGGTGCCGGCTGCCACGCTCATGTCCTCGATCCAGATCCGCTCATTCGGCGTCGGCCATTGCTCAAAGATGCTGCGGTCTCCAGGACCGTAGAGCACTGTGGGGATGCGCGCCTGCGCCGCCAGATGGCCATCCCCCACCTCTCCCAGAAAGGCCCCGGCGCCGATGATTGGCCGGCGCCGGACGAGGCGTTTGTGCCATTTTCTGAGCGTTCGGACGAGCGCCGTATCCTCGCGTCCAACCAGCGGGGGAATGGTCAGGCCGTCCGGCGAAGGAACCTGCGCTGTCACGTTGAGGCCGGGCTCGACCGCTCCCACCTGGTTGAGAAGGCGCTCCAGGTCGTTCAGCATTGTCTCCTCATCCTGGCCGGGCACTGTCCGAACGTGAAAGTCCAACCAGCACCGACGACTGTCGCCCTCGATCGCATCGATGTTCAGTTGAGGGAACCCGGGCAGAGCCGCGTGGGGCGCAAAGTTCAGCCAGCCACCCGGCTTGATGGGCACGCGGCTCGGTCCCAACGCCTGGACGATCTGGGCCATCTGCGCGACGGGATCAGGTGGCCGGGAATCAGCGCCCTGAGTGCTGCGGAAAGGGCGCGGGTGAGCGGTTGTCGAGATTCGAACTGGGAGGGCGCCCACCGCCAGGTTGACGATATTGAGATCGGTATTCTGGACGTCGACGGTCCAATCCGGACGTAAGCCGCTCTCTAAGAGCGTCTGCATCCCTCGGCTCGCTCGCTTGTGACCGACGAGCGGGGCCAGCACGACGTTTCCTTGCAGCGAAAGCCCTGCATTCTTGAGCGCCAGGATCGCCGCGATCATGGTGGCGATGCCGCCCTTTCCATCCTGGACGCCACACCCATACACCCATCCCCGCCCGGCGTGGCCCTGGAATGGAGGGCGGTCCCATCCCTCTGCCGGCGGCTCATGGTCCATGTGGCTGACGAGCAGGATCGTAGGTCCGTCTTCACGCCCCGGCCACCGTCCGACGGGTTGTTGACTTCTGCGTCCCGACCCGGGAGCGTCTTCCACCGGTTGGAGTTCCACCTGGAGATCCATGGCGGCCATGACGCCGGCCAGATAGGTCGCCAGGGGACTCTCGTCAAACGTAGGGCTGGGGATGGCAACCATGTCGAAGAGGAGATCGATCAGACGCTTTCGATCCACGTAGAGGAGAACCCGCTGATCGTCCGGCTCGATGATGTTGTTGTCGTAGTCGGGCAGCTGTACACACACCGGGCAGGGGTTATAGGATGGATTGTTGTCCAGCCAGGCAACCAGGGCATCGAGCGTATTCTCGATCCGCACGTAGCGGAGGTTTCCTAATCTGAAATCTTCATCAAGCTCGCACTCGCTTCGCTCGTGGTCAAGGTCGTGGACCTCACGACGATTGCGCGTGGTCCACGGCCGTGGCCGGATGTTCAGCATGAACCTCCACTCGGTCTCAGGAGGTCGTCTCGCCATAGTGTAGCACCACCCTCTCTGTCTGCGAGATGCCAGCTCATTATAGTCGATCGTGCCGCAGAAATCGAGCCGGCACACCCAAAACACGGGCCCCCCGAGGGCGCCGAGGGGCCCGAGTTCTGGCCTCGATCGAGCTGGGTCTACGCCAGTTTGAGTACCGCCTGCCGCATCATGCCTTTGATGAGATCCACCTTATAGCCGTTCTTACTCATTGGCCGGGCACCCAGCGACACCGTGTTCGCTACCGCCTGGGCGGTCTCATCGTTCAACGGCTTCCCCACGATCGCCTTCTCAGCCTCCTTGGCCCGGTAGGGCACCGGGGCCACGCCACTGAAGACGATTCCGGCCTTGCTCACGACGCCATCCTGGAGACTGACGACCATGGCCAGACTGGCAATCGCAAAATCCCAGGCGCCGCGCTCGCGGTACTTCAAGAAGATGCTCTTGGTGCCAGCTGGCCATGTGGGGATTTGGACCCCTGTCATGATCTCGTTGGGACCCAGGATGGTTTCCCGCAAGACGTCCACGCGCGGGCCGACGAAGTACTCATCCAGGGACACGGTTTTCTCGCCGCTGGGCGAGGCCACTTTGGCGCTGGCGTCCAGGGCCATCAGCGCCGGGGCCGTGTCGGACGGGTGGACAATGTAGCAGAGCTCGCCCTGGAAGATAGCGTGGTACTGGTTGTCCCCGGTGACCGAGAAGCAGAAATCGCCGCCTTTCTTGTAGCAGTCGAAGGCGCCGCGATAGTACCAGCAGCGCGGGCGCTGGTTGATGTTGCCGCCCAGCGTCCCGATCTGGCGGATCTGGGGTGTCGCGACGTTGTGGGCGGCCTGAGCCAGGACCGGGAAACTCTCCTGGATGAGGCCGGACTCGTGAATGTCCCAGAGTGTGGTCAGGGCGCCGATGCTTACCCCCCCGTCAACTTCCTTCATCTCGTTCAGGCCGGAAATAGAGCGGAGATTGACCACGACCTTCGGAGCCATGATCTCGTCCTTGAGTTCGCCCAGCATATCGGTGCCGCCGGCAACGACGGCGGCCGTGCGCTTGACGCCGATACCGCCTGGGTATTTGTCGAGGACGGAGATGGCGTGCTCTACGCTTTTGGCATCCACGTATTGAAACCGCGGCATGTAGTCAGACATTTCTCCATCTCCTCTCAAACCGATCCAAGCCCGGCAAGAATCTTGTCGGGAGTGATCGGCAGGTCCTTGATACGTACCCCAATGGCATTGCGGATGGCGTTGGCGATGGCCGGCGCCGGTGCGAGGGTCGTCGCCTCGCCCACGGCTGTCAGGCCGAAGGCACCCTGCGGGTTCGGCTTCTCGACCAGGAGCACCTCGAAGAGATCCGGAATCTCCTTGGCGGTGAGGATCTTGTAGTCGAGCCAGTAGCTCGCGTTGGTGGGGATACCGGTCCCCTCGTCAACGATTACTCCTTCCATCAGGGCCCAAGCCATCTGCTGGAGGAAGCCACCTTCCAGTTGTCCTTCCACCACCGTGGGATGGATGGCCTTGCCTATATCCGCAGCGATCACGACATGGGGGAATCGCACGGCGCCCGTCTCGATGTCTACCTCCGCTTCCACGAACATGGCACCCGTACTCACCGAACGGGCCTTCTGACCCTTCTCGGGGATATTATCCCACACCTTCTTCGGGAAGGTTGAGGGATCCATGCCCTGGCGCGGGTCAAAGTCGTTCATCGACCAATGGCCGAGGCCGACAATCTCCGGCGTGCTCCGCAAGACATCCTTGAGTGGCACCTTCTTGCTCGCATCGGCCTTCACGAAGACCTGGCGATCCTTGATATCCAGCTCCTGGGGCTTGACCTCACCCAGTTGTTCCGTCGCGGTCCGGGCTGCGATGGCCAGGATCTTGGCCTTGGCATCCTCCGCCGCGAGCTTGAAGGCGTTCCCGCCGACCATGGCCACACGGCTGGCCGAGGTGCTCGAATCCCAGGCGTCTACGTCGGTATCGCCCCAGTGCGGGCGCACATCCTCCCACGGCACGCCCAGCACCTCGGCGACGATCTGGCCGAGCGCGGTGTGCATGCCCTGGCCGATATTGGCAGCCCCGATGAAGAGGTGGACGCTGCCGTCACCGTATACCTTCACCATGCCGTAGGTGTCTCCGAGGCCGCCGCCCTTGACCCACAGCGCCATGCCGACGCCTCGCTTCTTGGTGCCATCGATGAGGGGACCCTCGCCCGGCTTGTGGAACTTCTCTTTCCAGCCAAAGCGTTCCGAGCCCTGTTGGATGACTTCGGGCAGGGCCATCTGGGTCACGACCAGGGGCCCGGTGCCGTACCAGGTTGGCGCGGATTCGACGTTTTTGAGCCGGAACTCCAGCGGGTCCAGGCCCAGTTTGTAGGCAATCTCGTCCACCAGGGATTCCAGGCAGAAGTTGTTCTCGGGACCGCCGAACCCGCGGAACTCCGAGCCGCTCGGCTTGTTGGTGAGCACAATGGTAATGTCATTGCGCGCCGGGGTCCGATAGAGCCCGCCGTAGGCGTAGGCGAACCCTGCGCTGGGGGTGTTGGCCCCGTGCTGGGCTGTTGATCCGGTGTTGAAGATTGCTTTGACATCGATAGCAGTGATGCGCCCCTCTTTGGTCACGCCGATGCGCAGCGTTTGCTTGCTCGAGTTGCGACCCTGCCCGATGATAAACTCTTCCGGACGGGTGAACTCGAGCTTGACCGGCCGATTGGTCATTTTGGCCAACAGCGCGGTGATGGTACGGCCATCGCCCTGTCCATGGCTGGCGTTGGCCGCTCCGTAGCCACCGCCGCGGTAAGGGGCGATGGAGCGCACGTCGTTGAGGCGGATACCGAGCGAGCGGGCCATATCATCGCGGGATGGGAAGACCTGCTGCGAGGTGTTCCACATGATCAGCTTGCCCCCCTCCCAAAGAGCGACGACGGCGCGCTGCTCCGGCGAGGCGTTCAGTTGCATGTGGGTAGTGAAGGTCTCCTCGAAAACTTCGTCTGCCCGGGCCATGCCTTGCTCCGCATTCTCGGCCTCGTCGTCCCGCACCCCAGGTCGTTCCAGGGTAAAGGGATTGCCTCCGGAGCGTTCAACTAAGTTCCCCTTCTCAGTGAGCTTAGGAGCATTTGGCTTCATCGCCTCCTCGGCCTCGTACACCGCCGGCAAGAGCTCATACTCGACGTCGATGAGCTTCAACGCCTCGTGGGCAGTGTAGACATCCCTGGCGGCAACGGCGGCAATGGCTTCTCCCACCATGCGCGGGTGTTTGGTGAAAATGGGTACGCCAAAGGTTTCGGGAATATTCTCCAGTGGGAGATTATCCGGGGTGAGTACGGCCACGACCCCTTCGAGGGCCTCGGCTTTACCTGTATCGATTTTGAGGACGTTGGCGTGGGGATGCGGGCTGCGCAGAATTTTGGCATGGAGCATCCCGGGCAGGTGAATGTCGCCGGCATACCTGGCCTGTCCCGTCACTTTCTCGAAGCCGTCCGCAACGGGGACGCGCTTCCCAATGACCGAAAATTCTTCAGCCATATCAGGCCCCCTTCATCATCTTGGCCGCAGCCAGGACGGAGTTGAATACCTTGGGGTAGCTGCCACATCGGCAAAGATTGCCCGATACACCGTCCCGAACCTCTTCTACCGTCGGGTTGGGATTGCGGTTGAGGAGCGCAACGCTCGACATAATGAATCCGGGGGTGCACATGGCGCACTGGAAGCCCATCTCGTCCCAGAAGGCCCGCTGGACCGGGTGCAGCTCGGCCCCGTTGGCCAGGCCCTCAACCGTGACTACATTGGCACCATCCAACGAGGCGGCAAGGACGGCGCAGGAGTAGATGTTGCGATCATTGACGATGACGGTGCAGAAACCACAGGTACCATCATTGCAGCCGGTCTTGGTGCCCGTCAACTGGAGATGCTCCCGCAAGAGATCCTTGAGTGTCCAACGCACATCAACATTGATGGTCTGTTGCTGGCCGTTGATCGTGATGTTGATGGGCTTGACCGACATGAGCCCGTCTTCGCTGGCGGCGGCCGCTACAGGTGCTTCCCCGGATGATGCTGGCCCCGCTTGTTGGGGAACCTCCTTGACGACTTCCTTGACGACTTCTACCGTCTTCGGCGGGGTCAGCGCGATGTAGCCTGCGGCGACGGCGCCCGTCGCGATGACGCCCGCCCCAGTCCCGATGAGGAAGTCGCGGCGCGAGACCTTCAGTGGTGCGACCTCCTCTTCTTCGGATGATGGCTGGGGGGGGATCTTTTCTTCGTCTGGCATGGTCTTACCTCCTGGCGAGTGTATGCCAACACAGCAGTTGAAGAAATCTGAGCCCGGCGTAGCCCTACATTGGTTGGTCAGGTCGGAGAGTTTCCGGCCAGGTCACCCTATTGTTGCTGCTCGCCGCCTGCCACAATCGGGAGTGATCCTGTTAATGGGCAAGCTGGCATCCTATCAGATGTCCGGTTCGGCCAAGGCGGTAGCGGTCTCGGAGGTACGCCCATTCGTGGGGCAGTTCATCGGTGTGAGTTTTTGGTCGGTTTCAAGTAATTGCTCAAAGCTGACAAGGCAGCTGGTAAGATCGAAGGAGTGGAGGCATGGAATCTGCGATTCGGGGAGCTGCAAGGCACAGAAACCCGGCAGCACAATAGCACGCCCATCATCAAAATGATTGGTGAAGAATTCAAGAGGCATTCGGGCCACGAAGTTGGCCCAAATGTGCCAGGTCGGCGACATCCCTTGGACGCGGCGGGCGGT
>DOUV01001098.1 GCA_003520455.1 Chloroflexota bacterium
GGGGCCGGTGGGAGCGGCCGGTTGGGCAGCCGGCACGGAGCGGAGGGGCTGCCCCTCCGGCGGCAGCGCTGGCGTGGCCAGCAGTCGAGCGGGGGATGCGGTTGCCGCCGGTAGCAGGACGGAGGGCGATGGCGTGACCCTCGCGCCTGCGGTACGGGCGGTCCTCCCAATTCCGGCCTGCTCCGCGCTCTGCGCCAGGGGAGTGCCGACCGTCAGGGTATAGACGGCGGTGCCGCCGGTGGCGAGGCCGGTGGTGTTATCGACAAACCAGATCTGGCGCGGGGCAGGTGGGCTCAGGCTCTCCATCAGGTCCACTCGGCCCCAGCCCGTGACGTTGTTGGGGCGAGCGGCGGGCACTTCCTGCTTGCTTCCGTTACCGTACTGGCCGGGTGACATGTCGGCGGCGCCACCCAGCAGGACGGCCTTC
Source organism: Chloroflexota bacterium (assembly GCA_003520455.1). The sequence goes on from DOUV01001098.1 coordinate 428, forward strand.
ATCAGAGCGGCCGTCGGGTCACTGATGTTCTTGATACGGACGAGCCATTCCCGCACCAGGCTGACGGCTCCGGCGGTCAAGGGCGTAGCCATACTGGTGCCACCCATATAGACATAATCCTGATTGTAGACGCGCCAGCCTGTGCCAGCGTTCGGATCATGCGAGCGGGCCGAGATGATCCAGGTCCCGGGGGCGACGACATCGGGTTTGATGCGCCCATCGTCAGTTGGTCCCCGGCTGGAAAAAGCGGCCATGCCGCTCGGATTGTCGGCCAGCAAGTCGCTGGCGATGGGCTCGGCGGAAAACCCCTGGAATGACTGGCCCCAGGTCCCCGGGAGTTCGGGGCGCACGTTCTCGCTGGCACCCACCGTTACGACGTTCTTGGCAGTGCCCGGGCTCCCGAGGGAGTCGAGATCCACGGCGCCATCGGCGTTGGCATCGATTCCACTGTTGCCGGCCGCGAAGAGCAGCAGCAGATCCCGGTGTTGCCACATCGCCGCGTCGGCCTGTTGTGAATCGGTCGTATAGCCGCCGTACTGCGGATTTTGCTGGGTGCCACCGGTCGGTCCGCCCCAACTGTTGCTGTGGATTCGGGCCCCCAGGTTGTAGGCCGGAGTGAACAGGGAGGTATCGATGTCAGCCGGAATGCACTCGAGGGAGGGGTCGCCATTGCTGTCAATCGACTGGATGACCAGTTGGGCTTCCGGCGCGACCCCGGCGAACGAGTTGGTGTAGTCATGAGTCGCGGGGTGACTGGTGGAGTACGTACCGTTGCCCAACACACTGCCACTGACATGCGTGCCGTGACCGTTGAGGTCGCTCCAGGCGTTCCGTAAACCGCTCAGTGCGCACAGCGCTTGACCCTGCACGATCCGGCCCTCAAAGTCGTCGCTCATCGCGGCGCCGGTCGTTCCCACGTCGAGGCCGGTGTCGGCAACGGCGACGATCTGCCCGGCCCCGAAGAGTCCTAGGGTCGCGCGGACCTGGTTGGCGCGCATGATGGTGCCGCCGCCGACATCGTTGAGCGCCACCGGTTGGAAGTAGGGCTCGACCCACAGCACGTCATCCTGGCTGGTCAGGTCGTTGAGGCGGTCACTCGGCAGTGCGACCCGCACGTAGCCCGCGGCCGGATTGGCACCCTGTCCCTCGACCGTTCCGCCCCATTCGGCAACTCGCGCTGCCAGGGTGTCGAGGTCGGCGTCGGGGAAGGTCTGGACCGTCACCGTCACGATCTTTCCGGCCTCGACACTGGCCGCAGCAAGCTCAGGGGCCAACCGGTAGGCCGGGTGATAGGGACCAACCCAGCGGACGAAGGGGAGCGCGCGCACCTGTTCGGCGGTGGCACCGTCCAGGCGGGCAATGAAGGCGTCGTCGGGCACGTAGCCATAGAGTTGCCCTCCCAACTGCTGCACAGCGGCCTTCCAAACCTCCTGCACCGGGCCACGGAACTGAACCAGGTAGGCGCCGCGGCTGCTCTCGCTTGCCACAGCGCGGCGCGTCGCAGGGATCGCCGGTTCGCCCGCGAGTGGATCGAAGGTGACCGTTCGCAGGCGGATGCGGGCGCTGTCGGGCGCCGGCTGGGCCAACAGGTGTTGGGCGCCGACCTGGATCAGCACAAAGAGGAGGAGGAAGGTTGAGAAAGCTACTCGACGAGACATATGAACCTACACCTGGGTCAGTGGATTGGATAGATCACAGCATTGGCCCGCACGGAACAACACCAGTGGCGGATGGTACGCCGTGCAATACCGGGGGCAGAGGCGCAGCGCCCGGTCGGGTGGGAGATATGCCACGCATGCATTCTCTGGCCCAACGCATCACACTTCGCCGCGCTCCCGGCGAGGGGCCGGTCCGACCGCGCTGTCGTCGCTCTTCTCGGGACGAGAGGACGTCTTTGAAGTCCCTGCCCTCCGGTCTCTGACGGCCCTCAATCAGCGCCAGCCAGTTGCTGCGCTTTGAGTTCGCGGTAGATTTTGATCAGGTTCCCCTGGTGGAGCTGGCGCACCAGCCCATCGAGCGGGATGCTGGATTCCCCGCACCGCTCGATGGTGATGCGGCTGAGTTCCCGCTCGCTGCCGCGGGTTTCGATCAGGGCTTGAACCTGCTCGTAGATGCAGTCGAGGTACTGGGTGTGGCGTTCGAGAATCTCGGGGATCTCGCCGCGCAGGAGGATCTCTCCGTGGCCTTGGACGATATTTTCGACTGCGAGGTCCTGGATCCGTTTCAGAGTGCGTTTGAGACTGTCGCGATCCCCCCAAACGAAGTACGGAAGTGGCATCACGGCATCGCCGGAGAAGAGGATCTTGTCGCCCTCGACGAGCAGGCCGATGCCATCGGGAGTATGGCCTGGTAGATGCATCAGCCGCAGCGAGCGGTTTCCCAGGTGGAGTCCCATCTCATTCGCGAAGACAATCTCGGGGGGGACGAGGCGCACCGGTTCGAGGCCGGGTGTTTCATTCTTGGCGGTTTCCAGTTGCTGTTCGCCAAACTCCAAGAGCATCTCGCGGCAGCGGCGGTGACCGATGATTTCAGCCTCAGGGTAGAAATAGTTGCCGTAGACGTGATCGGCGTGGAAATGGGTGTTGACCACGAAGCGGACCCCGTGGGGGCTGCGACGATGGATGAACTCAGCCATCTCCCCGCTTTCGGCCGGAAATGGGAGCGTGTCAATCACAATCGCGCCCTCGGGGGTGAGAATGGCGCTGGCCGTGACCTGAGCGTAGAGCTCGCTGGTGAAAATGAAGATGTCTTCGGAGACTCGTTCGCGTCGCATACGCGCTCCGTGCCGCTGGTGCTAATTGAAGTCTCTCAAGCGCGTCCTACTTTGACCGGGCGAAGCGTAACACGCCGACGCGCTAGCGTCAAGAGGATTTTACCGCAATTTTGGTGTCGTTGTCTGTTGGTCTTGGGTTGCTGTCAGCCGGGCGAAACAGCTTCCCTCTCGGACGACGCCTTCTTTCCCACACCTTTCCACGGGAGGACGGGAGTCACGTACCGGGAAATGATGCCTCATCTTTCGCCGGCCCGTTGCCGTGGGGCGGGGCGGGGCATCTTTTCAGGGGAGAGCTCGACCTCGGAGGGCGACAAACGAGAACGCCACCAGCCTCAGCTAGTGGCGTCGGGCGAGAAAGCGCTCCTCCGCAGTGCCGTGTAACGCAAGGAGCTTGTGAACCTGCTTTCGCAGGTGGGAACCTACCCGGCATCACCGACCACCCCACATGGAGGCAGCCCGCGCGCCTTTCTGGAGATTGGCTCCCTTTGATCAGGTGTTGGCTCAAAGCTTCTTATCGTATCACGCACACCACTGGGGAGCGGAACTCTATTATAACCCCAGGCCGCTCAGGCGACAAAAAGCACGCAACTCCTGAAATCGCTCAAATTGGATTCGGGTGCGCGGCGGAGGCGAGGGCAGTGCCCTCGCTTACCCGGGACAGACGCGCCCGGTACTTCCTCGATTGGCACGCGAGTGCCTGTGAGATTCATGTGTGCGCTCTCCTCGTCAGCTCCTGGCGATAATCAACGGCTGAGAGGCCGAAAACAACAACCGGAGGCCTCCGGCCACAGACAAGAACTCAGGTGCGGAGGACACATGTTGCCGGTCTACGCCACCAGCGAAATCCACGCCCCTTCCGGCTCGCTCGGGAGCCCAACGGGGGCGCGGTCTGCCGGGACGCCCTGCATGGACCAGGGTCCGGTCCAGGTGATTGTGACGTCGACCAACTCGCCCTTGCGGTTGCGCTCGTCCTCGAAGAAGACCAGTTTGTTGGTGCGGGTGCGGCCGCGCCACTTGCCCTTGTGGAAATCCTCGACCAGCACCTCGACGGTCTGATCGAGGCAGCGCGCATTGATCTCGGTGCATACACGCTCCTGGAGGTCGTCCAACAGGGCACGGCGACGCTCCTTTTCCGCCTGCGGTACGTCGTCCTCCCATCGTGCCGCGGCGGTGTTGGGCCGGGGTGAGAAGCAGGCCAGATGGGCCTTATCCAGCTTGAGCTCCTCCAGCAGGCGATAGGTGCCCATGAATTGCTCCTCGCTCTCTCCCGGAAAGCCGACGATGATGTCGGTGTGGATCGCCACGCCCGGGACCCGGGCGCGGATCTTCTCGACCAGCCGACGGTAGTCGTCCACGGTATAGCCACGGCGCATGCGCCGCAGCACGTCGTCATCCCCCGCCTGCACCGGCACCTCGATGACCTCCATGACCTTGGGCAGTTCCGCGACCGTGTCGAGCAGCTCGCCGCTCATGTAGTTGGGGTGCGAGGTCAGGAAACGGATGCGCTCGATGCCCTCGACCTCGTGGACCTGGCGCAGCAGTTGGGGCAGGCGTGGGCCATCGGGGATGTCGTAGCCGTAGCGGTCTACGATCTGCCCCAGGAGGGTGACTTCCTTGACGCCCTGCTCGGCCAGGCTGCGTACCTCGCTGATGATCTCGCCCACTATCCGCGTGCGCTCGATCCCCCGCCGATAGGGGATGATGCAGAAGCTGCACATGTGGTTGCAGCCGTAGATGATCGGGACGTGGGCCGAGATCAGTTCGCCGCGCTCGTGGGCCGGGAGGACCAGCGAGGTAGTTTGATCCTGGATGGTGTCGCGGCGCTCGCGGCGGCGGACCTCCTCGTAGTAAGCGTCGGCGTCCCAGTCGCGGCCATCCAGGTAGGCCAACAGGGGGCCGGCCTCACTCGGCGGCAGAAAGACATCCACAAAGGGGAATTTCTCGCGCAGCGGCGCCGGGTTCTTGACCCCCACCAGGCAGCCCATGAGGCCGATAATCGGCGGGTTGGGACGTTCTTTCAGGGGTTTGAGCGAGCCGAGGCGTCCATACACTTTGTCCTCGGCGCCCTGCCGCACGACGCAGGTGTTGAGGACAATGACGTCGGCCTCGCGCGGATCGGGCGTCGCTCGATAACCACGCTTTTCCAACGCCGATGCGACACGCTGGGTGTCGGCCGCGTTCATCTGGCAGCCGATGTACCAGGTGTAATAGGTCTTCTTTGTCGCCATGCCTTCTCTCTTCCTGGCGCGTCGAGTCCCTGTGTGGGGGGCGCGCCCCTTCCTCACATCAAAGCGCTCGCGCCGCTCAGGAGCGGCGCAGTACTCATTATAGGCAGAGCACCGGGCCGGTCAAGGGACTGCGACGTTTGGGCAGGGCGCCTCAAAGGTCAGGCGTGCGAGGTGCGACGCCCCCTGGTCGGGCGCGTGGGAATGGCGGATGGTCCACTGTTGCCCTGCCGTGTGCCCTCCTGAAGGAAACGGGTGCGTCCCCCCCGCGTAGAGAATACCATTATATCCGTCGTCCCGCGCTACACAGCCTTCACCATCAACATGCGACCGTGAGTGCTATACTGGAAGTCGTGGGCCTGCAGCAGAGCCGCAACCACCGTATCGGCAGTCTCGTTCCCCAGCTCAAGCTGGACTTCGTCGTCGGGCACCACCGGAGCCAGAGCGCCCACCAGCCTGACCAGCAGGACCTCGTCGTCGGACCGGGCCGGCAGGACGCGGAGTTGGCTCGTTCCATTTCGACTGACGAGGTCGGCATAGCCCAACGGCTCGGGCTCATCGCCCCAGAGCTCGAAGGCCCGCCCAACCGGGGTCCACCACTGCCGCGCCTGGTCGGCAACCACGGCTGCCGCGGGCAGGCCCAGGGTCGCCAACGACCGTCCCCACAAGTCACAGAAGGGCTGGATGCGCTGCGCGGGGCTGAGTTCGCGCCGCCGCACGGGCTGGCCGA
>DOUV01001103.1:0-4341 GCA_003520455.1 Chloroflexota bacterium
GGTCACGAAGCCCCCAACGGCGGCGGCCCCGACGACGGCCCCGGACCCGGCCCCGATCAGGAAGTCCCGGCGCGAGACGCGTAGGGGCTGAATCTGTTCCTGCTCCTCCTCCGGGGGGGCTGCTTCCTCAGATCGCTGTTGATCTTTTTCCATCTGTCTCCTCTCCTTCTTCGGTAGGGTGGGCTTTCGCTTGCCGACTCGGCGGACGTTAGATCTGTCTTATAGGGTACCTCCATCTTCACATTCGCAGAGTTCGGGTTCAGTGTTCAACTCTGCCAGTCCGACTCGCTCTTCGTTGTCCCCATCCGGTGCGAGGTTAGCATCTCGCTTTTCAGTTCTACGAGGCGGCGCTCGAGCTCATCCAATTCCTCCGCGTGCAGTCGCCGGTAGGCACCGAGCGAGCGCTCCAACTGCAGCATGCGATCGAGCAGGTCCGCCTCCCCTGTTTGGGTCATAATCATCCTCCCCAGATACGATCTGCCATTCGTCGTGAAGCCCATTCGTAATCTTCCGGTTGTGCTGCCTCGCGCCGCGCAATCTCGTACGAGGAGTTCTGCGTCAAGCTGTTTATGATCGGTGCAGCTAAAGACACCCATCTCATACAAGTCAGTATGGATGGAACTTCGAGGGGTGTCGGATGAGTGCGAGTTGAATGCTGTGACCCCGGAGGACGAAAGGAAGCAATGGCGGTCTTCAGGGGTCGGGCCGCTCCGGAGCGGGTGACGCACTTCCTGCCAAAGCGTATCGGGATTGTTATCCAGGCTAACACGTTCGGGCCGAAGGAGGCAAGGAGAAAAGTATCGACTGGGGGAGGAAAAGTATCGCCGTCATGGAGCCCGGCGACCTGAATGGCCGGGCTCCGGTCAGAGGGGGGGGTGAGGTGCGGATCCCCGGGCTCTGGTGCCCTCAGCCTGGGCCAGGCGCTAGATCAACCCACGGCGAATGGCTTCAGCCACAGCCTGTGTTCGGCTGTTGGCGCCCATCTTGGTGAGAATTCCTTGGATCTTGCGCTTGATCGTCGGTTCGCTGAGATAGAGTTGGGCGCTCATCTCGTCGTAACTGTCTCCGCGGGCCAGATGCTCCAGGATCTTCAATTCCACATCCGTGAGTCCTGATTCCTCACGAGCCTGTCTCTGAGCGAGGGTCTCGAATTGCTCCAACACCTTGCTGATCTGCTCGGCAGCCACTAAGCGTTGACCCGCGTGGACCGCGCGGATCGCCGAGGTCAACACCTCGTGGGAGCTGTTCTTGAGTAAATAACCGTGCACGCCGGCCCGCAGGGCATCCATCAGGTACTCATCATCATCGTAGGCTGTGAGAATGAGCACCTTCGTGTCGGGATGGTTCCGCCTCATCTCATGGGCGACGTCGATGCCGGTCGAGCCAGGCATACGAATATCTAGCAGCAGCACATCAGGGCGGAGCCTGTCCATGTCCGACTCGAGACTGGTCGCACTCTTGGCTTCACCGACGACTTCGATTTTCGGATCGTTGGCCAGCAGGCTCCTCAGTCCATATCGAAACACGGGGTGGTCGTCGGCGATCAAGACTCGGATCGTCTCCATTTTTTCCCTTCCTCCTGGCTCCTACGTCCAGCAGTTGAAAGTGGCGCCTCTGGCTGTCGGGTAACGTCAACCGGCATCTGATGCCCGCAGGCGCGTTCCAGACCAGGTGTTGCCTGGGACAACAGGGGCGGCCCTGCCGACTCGAGACGATCCCTCCTACTTTGCGAGAACGGGCACGTCGAGCACCACGCGAGTCCCTTGTTGGGGAGTCGAATGGACTTGCAGGTGAGCCCCAATATTCCAGGCCCGTTCGCGCATCCCAATCAGTCCAAAGTGCCCACCGGCTCGTTGCGACAGAGTCGTCGAGTCGAAACCACGCCCATCGTCTTCTACCGTCACTCGCACCGCCTGGGGATCAAAGTGGATCCCGACGCAGACAGTCTTGGCCCCGGCGTGAGCGGCTACGTTTTGGAGCGCCTCTTGAACGATTCGATAGATGGCCACCTCAGGCTCGCTGTTGAGGCGCGCCGGCTCACCTGTCACACGTAGGGTGCACCGTACTTCGGTGCGTTGTTGATACCGGTCAACGTACTGTTTGAGTGCCGGGACCACACCCTCGGCGTCGAGAATCAAGGGGCGCAGGTCGCGAATGGTCTGGCGGATTTCCGCCTCGATTTGCTGGAGGAACTGCTGGACCATCGCCATGTTCTCGCGCGCGGCGGAAAGATTGGTGTCCAATCCCTCTCGAGCAGCCTGGGTCGCGTACAGAGCACCCAGGATCAGTTGGGTGGTACTGTCATGCATATCCCGGGCAATCCGGGCCCGCTCTTCTTCCTGGAGATGGATCGTCTTGTACAGGAGTGCCTGCAGTTGGTCGGCCTTTTGTGCCAGTTCCGCCTGGGTGGTGGCAAGTTGCTCTGTGCGCCTGGCAACACGTTGTTCCAGCTCCGCGCTCAGCCCTTTAACCTCACTGTACAGCTCGGCATTCTTGATGGCGATAGAAGCCAGGTCCGCGAAGGAGTTCAGCAGCCAGATATCTTCCTGGCCGAAAGGCCGCCGCTCGCCTCGGTCCAGCACGTCCAGGCAGCCAATAATCTCTCCCTTCCAGCGCAACGGCACGCCGATCAACGCGTCAAGCGGTGTGTCGGCAAAGGTCTTGCTGTGCCCTTCCCAGCGCAAGTAATCGTTGACGATCAGTGGCTCGCCGGTCTCCACCACCACCCCGGCGACGCCTTCGCCCAGGGGCAGCGTGGCACCCAAATACTTCGCCGGTAAGTTGTGGATGGCTATCTTGCGGATCAGGCTGGTCTCGGGTTCATAAATTCCCAGTGAGCCGCCCTGGGCACCCAAGAGGTCGGCCGCTCGCTGGAGGATGGCCTGCAACACCTGCTGGCTGTCCAGCCGCGACACGATATTGAGGGAGGTCTCGTGGAGGGCCGCCATGGCCTGGAATCGCTGGCGGGTCTCTTGAAAAAGCCGCGCATTTTCTATGGCGATAGCGATCTGATCGCCCAGAATCTGGAGAGTTTTGACGTCGGTGTTATCGAAAGCGTTGCAGGTGTTGCTCTGCACATCCAGGACACCCACGATTCGGGGTCCTATCTGCAACGGGACCGCCAACTCAGAGCGTGTCTCTGGCACGAGGGCATGGGGGCGATAGTGGGGCGCCAGGGCCACATCGTTGCTGACCAGCGGCCGGCCGGTCGCGGCGACCTGGCCGATAATTCCTTCGCGCCCGATCGTGAGGCGGAGCCCCTCTTCTTTGATCGCCGCAGCCGCCGACCCACTGGTCTCGCGCAACACGATCTCCTGGCGGATTTCATCCATGAGGAAGATGTGCACGTGCGCGTAACCAAAGCTCTCGCGAATGAGGTCCGCGACTTGCTTGAGGAGCTGGTCAATGTCCAGGATGGTCGTCATCTGCCGGCCAACCTGGCCGGCGATCTCCAGTTGCAGCGCTCGTTGTTCGGTTTCGGCGTACAAACGAGCATTCTCGATCGCCACCGCTATCTGATTTCCCATGGCGCCGAGCAACTGGTCATCGTGAACGGTAAAGGCGCGAGCCTGCCGGCTGGCCAGGTGGATCACGCCGACGACCCGCTCTTTGGCTTTCATGGGCACAGCGAGGACCGCTCGGAAGCCCTCCTGGATGCACGGTCGCGCGCAAGGGTCCCCCAGCCCATCCAGGTCGGCGACGAGTAACGACGTGCCTTGAGCGGCGCACTGCCCGCAGAGGCACTGGCCGAGGGGGATGATCCGATCGTCGACGACGAACCGGGGGGACACGCCGTGGTGGCTCTTGAGCACCAGCTTTGTTCCCTCAAGGGTCCGAATCTCGGCGGCTTCGAGATCGAGCACCTCCACCAACCGGTGGAGCGCTGTCTGCAGGACCTCATCCAGGTTGAGCGAGCGACTGGCCGCCTCTCCAACAGCATTGAGGGCCACCAGTTCGCGATTGCGGTGCTCGAGGGTCTCTTCAGCCTGCTGGCGGGAGCGCGCGAGTTTGGTGGCCCATGTCAGGAGCAACCAGGCCAGGGTCGGGCCGACCGTGCCGGTGATGATCGCTTCGCGCAGAACGTGGCTCGAGGTGATCGGGTGGGGCGTGATCAGGAGATGCTCGAGTATCGTGTAGCCGACGCCAAGGGCAGCGATGAAGGTCGGGATCACCCAGCGGAGCTGATCGAGGAGGCTGGGAAGCTGCCTGTCGGTTCGGCCCATTTCACATCTCCCCTTGCTGATGGAATTTCCAGTTGGAGGTAGAGGGATGGCTCCAGTGTAGCAGAAAAGAGACGATTGTCCAGCAGCAATGTGCGTCGGGTGTACGCACGAGTTGTCA
>DOUV01001103.1:4476-5064 GCA_003520455.1 Chloroflexota bacterium
GGGAGGGGTCCGCCCCCCACAACGCCTGCGTACACCCTGTGCGTCTAACCACAGCTCCACGACAGTGACGAAGGTCCGGCGCACCGGCTGGCGGAGGTGTGTCAGGAGCCGCGGAATGAGGGCCCGCGGGCTGGACGGCAGTCGATGGCTCGATGGCGGGGGCGGTGAGGCCGCTCGCCACGGCGAGCGCGTGGGGACTTGAAGACAAGTCCGGCGGGCCAAAGGTCCGCTGGACCAGAGTGGTAGCTGCTTTCACCGCATGGCGGCAGCGAAACGGCTAACGGCTCTGAATGCCCGTTTTCCGGGTAGAGGACAAGTAAGGTCGGGAAGATCGTCCTCAACCTGTCCCTGTGGCCGGATATGCCCGCCAGAACAGCGGCCAAGGCGTGGCCGGAGACTTCCAAAGTCTTCGAAGACTTCGGAAGTCTGACGCCTTCTCCGAGCCAAATCGACTACCGGGTCCCCGTCCGGCGAATGTAGAGGCCAATCGCGCCCAGGCTGAGAATGGCGACGACGGCCACGAGCCCCCCAGCGACTTCCAACCAGAGCGGCCAGCGGGTCCAGGCCGCAGCCGGCGCTTCGCCGGCT
>DOUV01000610.1 GCA_003520455.1 Chloroflexota bacterium
GGTAGTTTTAGGCCGGTTGTCCGAGTCGAAGCCGGAGACCATGCCGAACGCCGCCGCTCAGTCAGAATCGGCGGTGGCGCCGGACATCTCAGGCAAGGGCGGCGCCGCCTCTGTCCCGTCAGGTCACCTGCCCCTGACCTGGGGGGTTCTCGTGGCCATCATGGCCGGCATGGTTGTGGCCCTCTCCCCATGCCTGATCCAGCTCGTGGCGTACTACACGGTGGTACTCGCGGGCATCAGCGCCGAAGGCGATAACCTGGCCACCTCCCGAAGACACATCCTGCAGACAGGGCTCTTCTTCGCCCTGGGCTTCACCCTGGTCTACACCGCTGGCGGTGCGGCGGCCGGCTACATAGGTCAGTCCCTGGAGACGTTGGGGCTCCTGAGCGTCTGGATGCGCCCCATCGAGGCGGTCGCCGGCATCATCGTCCTCTTCCTGGCGTTGCGGACAGCATGGAACGCCCGGGCGCCACTGGTATGTAACCTGCCCCTGGCCTCCGTCCTCGGCAACGGACATCGTACCGGCGTGTTGAGCGCGGCGTTGATGGGGTTTAGCTTTGCGGGTGGCTGTTTGAGCTGTTTCAGTGCCACCGTATTGCCGGCGTTGCTGCTGTACGCCGGCTCTACGGGGTCCATGCTCTACGGAGCCGTGTTGCTGCTGGCCTTATCCCTTGGGACCAGCGTACCCGTGCTGGCCATCGCTGTGGGGGCCTCCCGGTTCCAGCCCCTGCTGCAACGGCTCCAGAGGCCCAGTCCGCTGCTGGGCTTAGGGAGTGCCGTCTTAATGGCCGGGGTTGGGTTTCTCATGCTTACGAATCAGTTCCACCTGCTGAGTGACTGGTGGGTTCAGCACCTGGGATTATATTAGGAGAGGGAGACTGTGAGGACGCCAGTCTGGACGCAGAAAGAACGCAGGGAACAGCAGCGCTCCCAACAGGCGGTAGGCAGCACCGAGACGTGGGCGCGGGAATTGCCACTGTCCTGGCGCAGCCAGTGGAGGCTGGCTCTGGTGGCGGTGCTGGTGGGGGCAGGTCTGGGTCTGCGGCTGATCACGGTTGGACAGCTCCCCATCCACCTGGACCAGTGGCTGCCGTGGGTGAATCCCCCCACCGTGACCCTCTACTTTCCCGATGCCCAGGGGCGGTTTCTGGTCCCGGTCACACGCCGGATGGCATCGGAGAATGTGACACCCGAGGGTGCTGTTCGAGAGCTTCTCCGGGGGCCCAAAAATCCAGCGGGATTGCGGCCGGTCTTCCCCGGCGGGACCCGCATCAGCCGGATCGACATTCAGGATGGTGCGGCTCTGGTTGAGTTCACTACGGCATCTTCGGAGAGGGCGGACTGGCGTTTGGATGCCCTGGCCCACCAGGCATTTGTCAGCACCTTAAAAGGGTTGCCAGGCGTGGAGTCAGTCCGCATGCTGGTCAACGGCACTGGGGTGAATGGAGACTCAGTGATCCCGGCCCCAAAGCAAAATCATCCGGTTTACTACACCTACGGTCCCTACCTGGTGCCAGTCATGGTGGAGGCCTCCTCTCCGGATGAAGCACTCCACCGCTACCTGGAAGGGCCTGTTCCTTCGGGTCTGGCCGGGCTGCCGGCAGACGTGCGCCTGCTGGGATACCGGCTCGATACCAGCCGGGGGCTTGTCCGTGTGAACTTCACCTATACCGATTCGGTGCACCAGTTGGCTCTGGCAAACCCTGATGGGATCCGGCGCACGCTTACTGGCATCATCGCCACCCTCACTGGCTTCCCTGAGGTGAAAGCGGTGATGCTCGACTTCGAAGGCCACGCCCAACTGGGGCTCGGGCAGTGCTCTGACCTGCTGCGGGCTCCCCAGGTACGGCCCTCTACCCTGAATGACGAACAGACGATCGGTTTCTGACTGCTGTCGTCGAGATGATATTTGATGTGCCAGCTCAGACATTTGTACCCGGAGATTCCGATGCATCGAATTCGAAGTGCAATCGTCGTGTTTAGTTTCGTAGTGCTGGCCGTTGTTGCCCTGACGGCATGTGGTACTAAGCCGGCGGTTGCTCCCATCGTTCCTCTCGCGCCTACCCCAAATGGTGCCGCTCCCGCACAAGCCAACCAGGCGGCCTGCAAACAGGCCGAGGATGCCGGTATGGCGGCCTACCAGGCCGGCGACTTTGCAGCCGCTGTCACCCTGGCTCAAGAGGCAGTGACTGCCGATCCAACCTGTCCCGATGGCTGGGAGTTTTATCGACTCGCCACCATGACTCGTGCTGCCGGCGAGTATCTGCGCAATCTGCCGGCGGCTCGATACCAGATTACGCCCGAGCAGTCCCTGGCGGCACTCAAGCAGGACTACGTCGTTGTAGACGTGCGTGAGCCGGATGAATTCACTGCCGGCCACATCGAGGGGGCGGTCAATGTTCCGCTGCGCAGCATCACCCAACAGCTCAATGCTCTGCCGGCCGAAAAAGACGCCCCCATTCTGCTCTACTGTCGTTCTGGGCACCGCTCGGCCCACGCCCTGGTCATTTTGCGCATGCTCGGCTACACCAACGTCTATCACGTGCAAGGCGGCTTCGAGGCCTATCAAACCTATCTCAAAGAGCACGTCGAGCCGGCGGCCACACCGACGCCCATACCTACACCGATGCCTGAAGGAGACGCGGATGATTGCTCGTAGCTTTGCCGACGACGCAGGCAGGAGATGCAGATGATTGCGGCTATCGACCGAGAGCCGAACACGCCGGTCATCTACTTCGATCATGCGGCTACCTCGTGGCCCAAGCCGCGGGTCGTGCGCCAGGCGCTGGATGCTTATTTTGGCGAGGCCGGCGGCAATCCGGGACGCTCCGGCCACCAGATGTCTATCGCCGCCGCCCGGGTGGTGCTCGAGGCACGGGAGGCAGTTGCCCGCCTGTTCAACGTCTCTGATCCAGGCCGGATCGTTTTCACGAAGAACGCCACGGAGGCGCTGAATCTTGCCATCTATGGGCTGCTCCGGCCGGGCGACCACGTGGTCACCTCCAGCCTGGGGCATAACTCGGTGATGCGGCCCTTGCGCCATCTGGAGGCGCAAGGGGTCGAAGTCACGGTCGTCGCCTGCTCGCCCGAGGGTCTGTTGGATCCCAACGATGTGCGGCACGCACTGCGACCTGATACCCGGCTGCTGGTCACCACCCACGGCTCGAACGTCGTGGGCACGCTGCTACCCATCGGCGAATTGGCCGCCGTCGCCCACGAGCGGGGCGTGCCCTATCTGGTCGACACGGCCCAGACAGCGGGGAGCATTCCCATTGATGTCGAGGCACTGGGGGTGGATCTGTTGGCATTCACGGGTCACAAGGGCTTGCTCGGCCTCACCGGGACGGGCGGGCTCTACGTTCGTGATGGGCTGGGGTTGCAACCGTTGATGCGGGGCGGAACCGGGAGCGACTCGGCTCTCGAGTTCCAGCCCGACTTCATGCCGGACATCTACGAGAGCGGGACGCTCAACGTGGCCGGGCTCGCCGGGCTCGCTGCCGGTGTGCGTTTTCTTTGCGAGATCGGGATCGAGAGCGTGGCGGCCCACGAGCGGGAACTGGTCGCGCGATTCCTCGCGGGCGCCGCCGAGATTCCCGGCCTCAGCCTGTACGGTCCCGAGGACCCGGCGCAGCGATGCGGTGTCGTCTCGTTCAACATCGCCGGCCTCGTGCCCTCCGAAGTGAGCACGATTCTCGACCAGCCGTTTGGCATCATGTCGCGCCCCGGCCTGCACTGTGCGCCCTCCGCCCACCGCACGCTGGGCACCTTCCCGACGGGAACCGTGCGCTTCAGCGTCGGTTGGTTCAACACGGTCGCCGAAATTGATGCGGCGGTGGGGGCGCTTCGAGACATTGCCGAGTGGGTAACCGTTCAGAGGGTGCTCCCTGGCCCCATCTCTACGGAAACGTGATGCGTGGGGCGTGATGCGTGAATGATTCCTTCACGCATTACGCATCACGCAATGCATCACATTTCAGCTTCTCTGAACGGTTACCTGTATGGAATTCACACCACGCCACAGGACAGGAAGTGACCCATGCCTGACGAACTGGACGGCCTGATCAGTTTCTTCGCGTCACACTATGCCATCCGCGCCGAAACCGTGCTCGGGCGCGGCGGGTTCGTCGTCCAACTCGTGCCGGGGCCAAAGGAACTCAGCCCCAACTGCGGGGTGGCGCTGCGCTTTGAATACCCGCGGCGCGAGGCGGCCCTGGCACTGCTGGCCGAGAAGCGGGTGCAGATCGATAGTGTCCACGTCTACCGGCCGCGCACCGACGTATGGCTCGAGCAGCGGACGGCAAGACGACACACCGGGCTGGTGGGAGGATAGCCCGTGACCACGAGAAGCATGTCACTCTCCGAAACGGTTGGCCGCCGGATCGGTGCCGTGCGGGTGACAGCGGTGCAGATGGGGATCGTCGCCGGGGTATTGGCCGTCGCCGGAGGCGCCTTTTTCGAGATTAGCCCGCCCGCGGCCTACGGTGTTTGCATGGCCTGCCACGGCCGCGACCTCGTCAACTGGCTACTCAACGCCGGGTTGGGGACGCGGCTGACCGTCGCCCAGGCTTCCGCGGTTTTCCCACTGCTGACGACGGTCGGCGTGCTGGCGGGCGCGCTGATCGGCGCGCGCTCGAGCGGGGAGTTTCGCTGGCGCACGCCGGAGCATCCGCTGAAGACGTTCGTGTACGGCGTGCTGGTGATGAATTTCGCGTTGCTGGCGGCCGGCTGCTCGATCCGGCTGCTTCTCCGGGTTGCAGCCGGCGAACCGCTCGGGCTGGCTGGGTTCGGGGCCATGGTGATAGGCGTCGTGCTCGCGACGTGGTGGTTACAGTGGAGGGCCAGGCAATGACACTCGCAGCCATCGCCAGCCTGATCATCGGGTTGGTCATCGGTTACCTCGGCCAGCGCTCACGCATGTGCTTCGTCGGTGGAATTCGTGATTTCATCCTGGTGCGGGATGCGTTTCTGCTCAAGGGCCTGATCGCCTTCGCCCTGACGGCCTGGGTTGCCTTCCCGCTGGCGGCATTGGCCGGGGGGGTTCCGGTTGGGGCGTTTGGCCGCCCGGACGCAGTCACCCTGGCGCTCACGGCCCTCGGCGGGTTTGGCGTCGGCTTTCTTTCGATCCTGGCCAATGGTTGCCCCTTCCGCCAGCACGTGCTCGCGGCCCAGGGCGTCATCAGTTCGGCGACCTACCTGGCCGGCTTTTTCGTCGGTGCGGTGATCTTCCACACCCTGGTGATCCCACTGTTGGGCTGGCTGCTTCCTTAAGAGACTCCGCTTTCGCCGCCCTCAGCGGTCTCGACGGCAGCTCTTTTCGCTCCGCTCGTTGCTCACACGTTTCGTCCTCGGCGAGCGCGACGATGGGAACCATCCCAAAAAGAGACCACCCCAAGATGGTGCCCTTGGGGTCGCATAATCACCGCTGTCGAGGATATAGAGGCCGGTCTCGCTGTGATAGGGTGAACCGGGAGGTGCGTCGCACCCTGGCCGCAAGTGCGCCACTCCGAGGAGGTGAATCATGAAGTCGAGGTTGCTGCGTGTGGTAGTGGCGAGCGAGGACGCCGGTGAGCGGCAAATCCTTACGCAAGTGGTGGAGGGGCTGCCTGGAACGGCGCTTGTCGCAGAGGTCACCCTGATCTGCCAGATGGGCAGACAGGCCGGTCACGTCGCGGCGGACTGTGTGGTGCTGGATATCGACCGGTATCCCCTGGCTGGCGCGCTCAGCCTGACGCAGGCACGGGCGACCTTCCGGGGTGCCAGCGTAATCGTTCTGGCCCGATCGATCCGGCTCCGATTTCTCCACTTTTTAGAGGCGTCGGGAGCAAGTTGCTGTATCGACAAGGATGATCCGGGCTGGCAGGTGCAGCTGATGCAGGCACTTCGCGCGATCGCTACTTCCGGCGGTGGAACCCCCCTCGCAGTTCAATCCCAGAACCCTGCTGTGGCATGGGCCTGCCCAGGCGGCAGTGTGCGGAGCGGCTAGCGCCCCGGTCCCGTCATCCCGCGGGGGGCGGGAACAGACGTCCGACGTCTGGTTCGCGGCAGGTGCCCGCCTCGATCACCGTCG
>DOUV01000117.1:0-557 GCA_003520455.1 Chloroflexota bacterium
ACAGGCGCCCCGCCACGCGTACCAATTCACCACCATGATCATCTGAACACATCATCTGGCTCTGGCCGCGAGACCCGGCCAGCACGGCCACGCCAGCTGCAGCCCACGGGGTATCCAGCGCGAATCGGTTCCACTGACAGAGCCCCGCGGTGCTTCCCGGGTGACATGCGCGCCCGCTCTCACGGGCGCTTCGAGGGAGACGGCACCCAACTTGCTTCGAGCGATGGCAAGGCACCAATCATCCTCTGGAAAGGAAGTATCAATGACCGACCCCAAGACGCCGCAGTCGCCCGAAGAATATCCTGCCGACGTCCGCAGAGAACTGGATCAGCAACTCATCTCCCACAAGGGTGAGGCCCGTGATGACGGCAACGCGACGATGAGCGATCACATGGGCGCGGAGGAGGATGAGACGACGCCGGTCATCCCGCCGATGACCGGTCCGGCGCAGATTGTCGAGGGCACCCCCGACGATAACAGCATCGATCCTCACGAGGAATTGCACGGCGGGTAAGACAACAACCGGCTCCTACCCGCAGCCCACGAGGGGTCTCCGC
>DOUV01000117.1:596-8431 GCA_003520455.1 Chloroflexota bacterium
CTCCGCACCACCCCCACGAGGTCCATCCGCACAAGCCGACCGGTGTCTCCCAGACACCGGTCCGGTCATTTGCACACCTCATTCCCGTGATTCCACCACAGCCCACCCACTTGTCTTCCTCGCCGCTCGCATTGGTTGAGCGGTCTTACAGCATTGGCGAGTACTCGTAGTTGGAATCCAGAACGCCAGAAAACGATGCGACACACCCGGCTCTTGTTGCAGCATCAGATGGAACCCCCGGTTCTCTCTGCTACGCCATTTCGCGCAATCATTCGTCCGCGATCTTATCGCGCATAGGCGGTCTATTGCCGATGACAAAGGGTGCACCAGTCGGGTAGGGTGATACAAACCGAGAGGCGGATCGACGAGGCCCCAGACTCTCCCCTGGAGCAGTCGGCCATCGCAAGACAAGGAGAAGGCAGGTTCCATGGTTCGATTTGCTCCCCATAGTCCCATACTTCTTGTGGTTCTTGCCGTGGCCACGCTCGCAACGGCCTGCCCCAGGCCGCAACCACCCATCATGCCGACGGCGACGTTCCAGGGCGACGTCGCGCCCACTCTCGAGGCGCTCGCAACGCAGAACGCGCAATTGGCGACGGAGATGCGGCGCCATGATCTCGAGCTTCGGGGGACCATCGAGGCGCTCGCGACACAAAGCGCCTCGATGGCGACACGAGTCCCACGTTGGGAAGACGCCACCAGTTACTTGCTCACACAGGTACCGGCCCAAGGCCGCGTCTCCACCGTCGCGGCGCTGGCAACCCAGAACGCGTACCTATCCACTCCAAGTCGCCGAACTATTTCTCGCCTCTGGCACCCCCATGCCTCCGCCGCCCAACACGGCGACGCCCGGCCCCCCGCCTCGCCCCACGTTCACGGCGGTTGTCCCTCAAGCGACCGCCCCCCCAACCCCCGCGCCGGCGACCTCAGCGGATGAATGGGTCCCCTTTCGCAAGGTGAATGTCTTTGAGTTGCAACACCCCAGAGAGTGGGAGGTCCGTGGCGGCGGAATTGATTTCGCAGATATTTTTCAGCTTGGCCCGCTCAAGTTGCTGATTTTCAGTGCGATCCCGCGAGGCGATCTGGGTGGGTCGACGCTGACCCCCGAAGAAACCTTTGCTCGATTCCGAAACAGCCTGATTGAGGGAGCAACGATCACGGAAACACTCATCAACGGGTTTAGGGTTGACATCATTCGATACTCGCACAGAACCGATCATGCCGTCTACACCGAGATCGCGGCACCGGGCACTGTTGCGCTGTGGCAGAGAGGCGAGTGGTCGTATGCTTTGATAGATGAAGGAGACCAACTGCAACAGAATGGGGGCTTTGACCGCGTGTTGCAATCTTTTCAATTCGTTGACTCGCAGCCTTGACAGGCAGGCGTAGCACCCTCGGCGTCGCGCTTTCAACGTTGAGTCCAAACTCGCATAAAAGTTCCTCGCCAGATGCTGGCGATCCCCCACGTGGAAACGGTCCGGCGCCCCGGCGGGGCCCGGTTGAAAACGACTGGGCTGCGAAGTGCCTGTACTGCGGCGAGCCTGATTCATGCTGCCGTGGAGGCAATTCGTGGTCTAAACTGTTCATACGAGTCCCCCACCTCCTGGCGGTTT
Organism: Chloroflexota bacterium; assembly: GCA_003520455.1. Next base: position 2,210 of record DOUV01000117.1, read on the forward strand.
GAATCGCACAGGGCCTGGTCTCAGCAAGACATCATTCTTCCGCCCCCACTTTCAACCAGGCGATTATCTGTCGTAACGCCTCGTAGGCTTCCAACCGCGCGGCGTCGGTGCCGGCGGCCTCAGCCCGTTCAACGTGCTGCTCCATTTGTCTCAGGACAATCGGCGTCATCGCCAGCAGCGCTTCTGCCCCTGACACCGCATATTTCACAAGCACGTACCGCATCACAGCGGAAAGAGGAACGCCTGTCACCCGACTCAAGGTTTCCAGCGTCGGTAGGGGATCAATCGCACTGTAGATGGCGACCTCAGCCTTGAAGTTGGCATGGGGATCGCTCTCATCCCACGTATCACAGTAAGGGTGAAGTTCCATCGTATTCGTTCGACCTCAAATGCTCATGCGTTTCAGCCTGTTCAAGCGGTGTATGGTGGCCCAAGAGACCACCCAACAGTCGTTTCTGCGCCGTGCCGGTGGCCCGTCTCCCTCGAGTCCGCCGCCGGCGACGGCCCAGCGCCGGCCCCAGAGGGGCGTATCCGTCTCGCATGGGCCAGTCGGGGGCCTACGCCTCGCTCCCCTGGCATCTCCGGGCCGACAACAGCACGGCGATAACCGTCATCGCATCGCGAATCTCACCGGAGAGCACCAGTTGCAGAACCTCGGCGAAAGGCATGATGGCGATCTCGAGAAACTCGGTTTCGTCGGGGATGGCGACGGTGCGGGTCAGCCCACGCCCGATGAAAAGATGGCAGATCTCATCGCAGACCGACTTCGAGCTGTAGAAGCTATGAATGGACACCAGTTCGGCCGCCTCGTAGCCAATCTCCTCGCGGAGCTCGCGCTGCGCGGCTTCAGCCGGGGTCTCGCCGGGGTGGATGCCGCCGGTCGGCATCTCCCAGCGGTGATTCTCCCGCTGGACGTAGCGGTATTGGCGGACCATGATGACCCGCTCATCATCGACAAACGGCAGGACACCCGCCCCGCCGGGCAACTCACATACACCATAGATCGTCGTGCGCCCATCTGGCATCCGGGCAACGTCCTCGCGCAGGCGCAGCCACGGATTGCGGTAGACCTCGCGGCTGCTGAGGGTGATCCAGGGACGAGGCTTCATAGCGACTCCTTCGGCTGGTTCAGACGCTGGTGACTACTCACGCGGAGCAGGTAGCAGGAGCAGTGAAAAATGCCTTGTACGAGCATCGCAAGGGCTTTCTCCTCCCCTTGCCACCCGCTATCCCTGCTCCCCAGGCAGGTAACAATTGCCCGCAAATGTACTGACACGTGTCGCTTCCCGCCACAAAACGGCAGGAGTAGGGTCATGAGCATCAATTTCTACTTGACTGCGAGGCTGGCGAGGCGTAGAGTACGCTGTCGCACGTCATCGCGGTCACGATGTCTGGCCCCACGGGGCGCCTGGCCATGCGTCCTGACATTCCGATACGCCCGCGCCACCCGGCCCCGTTGCCGGCCACCACAGGAGGAGTATCAAAACCATGACAATTACTCGCGAAGATGCACTCGCGTACCACCGGGAGGGCCGTCCCGGCAAGATCCAGGTCGTTCCAACAAAACCAACCCTGACGCAGCGAGACCTCTCGCTCGCGTACACGCCGGGAGTGGCCCAGGCCGTCCTCGCCGTCGCCGAGGACCCTGCCGCCGGCTTCGAGTTAACGGCGCGGGGCAACCTGGTGGCGGTGGTCTCCAACGGGACCGCAATTCTGGGCCTGGGCAACCGCGGGCCGCTGGCATCCAAACCTGTCATGGAGGGCAAAGCAGTCCTCTTCAAGCGCTTTGCCGACGTGGATGTCTTCGACCTCGAAGTCAATACGACCGATCCGGACGAAATCATCCGGCTGGTCAAGCTCCTGGAACCCACTTTCGGCGGGATCAACCTGGAAGACATCAAAGCGCCGGAATGCTTCTACATCGAGGAAACGTTGCGTCGTGAGATGAGTATCCCGGTCTTCCACGACGACCAGCACGGGACTGCCATCATCTCCGGTGCCGGCTTGCTTAACGCCCTCGATCTCGTGGGCAAGAAGGCCGCCGACATTCGGATCGTGATCCTGGGTGCGGGCGCCGCGGGAATCGCCACGGCCGAGTTCTACGTCTTGCTCGGCGTACCCCGCGAGCAGATCCTCCTGGTTGATTCTCAAGGCGTGATCTTCGAGGGGCGCAGGAGCGGCATGAACGAGTACAAGGCTCGTTTCGCGCACAAGACCAATCTGCGCACGCTTGAAGAGGCGCTGCGCGGCGCCGACATGTTCCTGGGGCTGGCGGCGGCCAACACTGTCACACCGGCCATGGTCAAGAGCATGGCGCGCACCCCGATCATCTTCGCCCTCGCCAATCCCGACCCCGAGATTCCCTACGAGGTGGCCCGCGAGGCGCGCCCCGACGCCATCGTTGGCACCGGCCGCAGCGACTACCCCAACCAGGTCAACAACGTTTTGGGCTTCCCCTTCATCTTCCGCGGGGCGCTCGATGTCCATGCCCGTGCCATCAACGAGGAGATGAAGCTCGCTGCGGCCCACGCCCTGGCGACGCTGGCCCGTGAGGAGGTCCCCGACAGCGTCCTCAAAGCCTATGGGCTGGAAAGCCTGAAATTTGGGCCCGACTACGTTATTCCCAAGGCGCTCGACCCGCGCGTGCTCCATTATGTTGCCCCGGCGGTGGCCGAAGCGGCTATGCGGACGGGTGTCGCCCGCCGCACGGTGGATCTCGACGCCTATCGCGAGCGACTCGCCGGGCGGATCGGCGCTGGCTGGGAGACCATGCGCACGGTCATCCGCAAAGCGCAGCGCGACCCGCTTCGGGTAGTCTTCGGCGAGGGTGAGGAGCCCAAGATCATCCGGGCCGCAGCCCAGATCGAAGCCGAAGGGATCGGCTACCCGGTTCTGCTGGGGCGCCGCGAGCGAATCGAGATCCTGATTCCCGAATTGGGGCTCGAGTACGCGCCTGAGATCGTGACCCCCGAGAGTGACCCGCGCCTGGCAACCTACAGCGAGAATCTCTACCACCGGCGCCAGCGCCACGGTGTCACGCGCGCCGAGGCCCGCCAGTTGGCCCGCCAGCCCAACTACTTTGGCCCGCTCATGGTACAGGCCGGTGACGCCGATGCCTTCATCTCGGGGCTGACCTCCAACTACCCGTCGGTGATTCGACCGGCCCTCCAGGTGGTTCACACCCGGCCAGGCGCCCGGCGCGTGGCCGGCGTCTACCTGTTGATCGCCAACAACAAACTTTACTTTCTGACCGATGCCACCGTCAACATTGAGCCCGACGCCCAGGCCCTGGCCGATATCGCCCTGTTGGCCGCGGACCTGGCCCACGAACTCGACATCGAGCCGCGCATCGCGATGCTCTCCTTCAGCAACTTCGGCAGCACGCCCCACCCCCGCTCTGAGAAGGTCCGCCAGGCGGTCGAGCTCGTGCGCGCCTCGCGTCCCGACCTGGCGATTGACGGCGAGATGCAGGCCGATACCGCCGTGGTGGCGGAGATCATCGAAGCCCGTTACCCCTTCAGCCGGGTGCGCGACCCCAACATCCTGGTGTTCCCCGATCTCGAGGCGGCCAACATCGCCTACAAGCTACTCGGCCGCTTAGGTGGGGCGGAGACGATCGGCCCAATCCTGATGGGGATGGGGGCCCCGGTGCACGTCCTGCAAACCGGCGACGACGTGCGCTCGATCGTCCACATGGCCGCAATAGCCGTGCTCGACGCCCAAACCTGGGGAGCCGCAGAAGCCGATTCCAGCGGGTACCTGGCCGAGACTCTCTCAGCCGAGCAGGTCTAACGGCCCGGACGGTCTGGCTCACTGCTCACCACCGACGAGGTGGCGCTGAGAGGCGTCACACAACCAACAGCCCCGCGACCGACTGAGAGCGGGGCTGTTGGCTGCCGGCCGCGACCGGCAACCAGGGAGAGGGCGAACAGGAGGAGAGGAGCAGAGGAGACAGCGTGCCATCCGCACCTTCTCTTCCTCGCTCCTCCTCTCCGTATCTCCACCCGGCGGGTGGAAGAACGCTCGGCATCGCGGGGCTGATGGCAAGACGATAGGCCCCAAAGGCGATGGCCGCTGTGAGCAGGCAACCGATCACGATCACCAGCAGCAACCAGCGTTCGAGCACGAGACGAGGGGCACGCCCAGAAATGGATGGCGGGTAGCGCTCAGACATACGGCTCTCCTATCGCTCGCATGGCTATTATACGCCACTCGTCCGCCAAAGGTTCCGTCAAACGTCCGCAAACGCGGCCTCGAGTCCGCCATTTTGAGGATGGACAAGGAGCCGGCCGAACTGCTCGACATCCCGGCCACCGGCGACTCAATCGGTGGCCGAGGTGCCCATGAAGCGGGGGAATGCGCTCATCCCAGACCTCTCGGACCGCGCCGGTCACCTCGAGCGCCGGGCGGACGCGGTTCTTGAACACCCCGCCGTACTCGCCGGTACGCTGATTGCTGAGCAGGGAGGCGACGGCTACTGCCGCGCCTCCACGGCCCGGCTGCTTAGATGCACCAGGTGCCAGTCCATGGCGAAGCCGTCCTGGCAGGAGTACTGGCACCTGAGCAAGACCATGATGGGGTTGCGGAGGATGAGCCCACAGATCGTCAACGGCGCAAAAAGCTGGGCTCCTTCAACCCCAGACAACTCCCCTCGCCCCGATGGTACGATAGGCCGCGCCCGCCCGCGCCAATATCGCGCCCCGGCCCGGTCGAACGCAGAACCGTGCTGTGGAGGACAGGATGGCATTGTTCCCCACTCAGGATACGAAAGGAACGATCCATGAAATTGGGTGTCTTCAATCCCCCCTTCGATGGCGTCCCCCGCGACGAGATGCTCGATCGCCTGCACGACTCCGGCGTCCAGGCCGTCGAGCTTCGCAGTGGCCCGAACTCGATTGCCGAGATTGAGCGCGGCGTCTACCCCGGTCAGAACCATTTCGATCCGAAGGAGGCCCTGGCCAGCCCCGACTACCTCGACCACGTGCGCCGCGCTTTCCAGTCGCGCGGCATGATCATCAGCGCGCTCTCGGCCCACGGCAACCCCGTCCACCCGGACGCTGGCGAGGCGCGCGTCTACCAGGAGTGGTTCGAGGCCAGTGTGCGGGCCGCCGAGAAGTTGGGCGTGGGGGTGGTCGTGCTCTTCAGCGGCTGCCCCGGCGGGCAGCCAGGCGACCGCAGCCCGAACTGGGTCACTTACACCTGGCCCCCCGACTTCGCTGAGGCGCTCGACTACCAGTGGAACCAGGTCCTGATCCCCTACTGGAAGGAGGCCGCCGCCTTCGCCGCGACCCACGGCATCAAGATCGCCATCGAGCCCCACCCGGGCTTCTCGGTCTACAACACCCAGACGGCTCTCAAACTCTGCCGTGCCGTGAACGAGACCATCGGCGTCAACTTCGACCCGAGCCACCTCTTCTGGCAGGGGATCGATCCCGTGCAAGCCATCCGAGCCCTGCGTGGCCGCATCTATCACTTCCACGCCAAGGACACCTGGATCGACCCCGTCAACAAAATGACCAACGGCGTGCTACAGATGCAGGGCGACCTGGTCGAGCGAACCTTCTTCTTCCGCACGGTCGGCTACGGCCATGACGACCTGATGTGGAAGCGGATCGTCAGCGCGCTGCGCATGAACGGCTACGACGATGTACTCTCGATCGAGCACGAAGATCCGCTCGCCAGCCGCGACGAGGGCCTCCGCCGGGCGATCGAATTCCTGCACGACGTCCTGCTGACCGAGCCCGTCGGGGAGACCTGGTGGGAACGGCCACGCGAGGAGAGTCCCGTTGCGGGCGAGCAGGTCGGAAGGATTGAAAGTTGAAGGTGAAAGGTTCGCGACGGGCTGGCAGAACTTCGAAGGTTCAACCTGTGACCTGCCAACCCCTCGCCCGCTTTCAGAGGCCGCATGACTGCCAGTCGCACCATTGAAATCACGCCTGAATTGAGCATCCCAGCCGACGAGCTACGCTTCCAGTTCGCACACTCGGGTGGGCCCGGTGGGCAGCACGTCAACACCAGCGCGACCAGCGTCGAGCTGCGCTTCGACGTCGCCGCCTCGCCCAGCCTGAGCGAGGCACAGCGTGCCCGGGTGATGTCCGTGCTCAAGGGTTTCATCGATAGCCGCGGCGTCCTCCACCTGGTGGCCACGACCAGCCGCAGCCAGCACCAGAACCGTGCCGAAGTGGTAGCGCGGTTCCAACGACTCATGCGCCGGGCGCTCCA
>DOUV01000744.1 GCA_003520455.1 Chloroflexota bacterium
CGTTGCGCGGCACCGGCACCGCCGCCGATGTGCTCGTCTGGCCCAGGCAAACTTTCGACGAGCGTTTGCACCTGCGGGCCTCCCTACCGGCTACCATTGTGCGGGAAGGAAAGCTGCTCTATGCCGCTTGATCCGGTGCTGGTTGCCGATACGCAAGGGTGGCTCCAGAAAGCCGCCAACGACCTGCGGGGCGCCGAGATTGACCCGGCGGCTACGCCGCCGCTCTTGGAGGATGCTGTGTTCCACTGCCAGCAGGCCGCTGAGAAAGCTCTGAAAGCATTCCTTACTTTCCACAACCAGCCGTTTCGAAGACGCACAATCTGGAAGAAATCGGCGAAGCCTGCCTGGCCCTTGACCCGACGCTGGAATTGGCTGTGGATGAGGCGGTGCCGTTGACCGAGTACGCCTGGGTCTATCGCTATCCTGGCCCCGCTGCGGCTCCCACGCTTGAGGAGGCGGAAGAGGCGCGCTCTGCCGCCTGGAATCTGTACCGGGCAATTCTCGACCGCCTCCCAGAGGTCCAGCCCTGATCGCCGTGTGAGCGAATGGGTCTCAGCGACGGTGTGTGGGTCAACCTCGCCCCGTTGCAGCTCGCCGGCCTGCTAGTGAGCGATGTCCGCAAAGCTAGAGACGCCCGTCAGACCAGCGCTGACCGCGCCTGCTGGCGCGCCGACGAGCGGCGCTGGGTGCGCGAGGGCAAGCTGCCGCGCTATGGCTGGATGGAAGGCGACGTGCGCGAGAGCCGGCTCTGGACCGAGTTAGCGCCGGAGCGCGAGGCGTAACGGCGCCAGCTGGAGGAGAAGTGGAAGGCGGCGACAAAGCGGTTGGAACAGGAGGCCGGTGCCAGCAAGTAAAAGAGATGAGCCAATGCTTTCTGCCATCGTCCGCCAGGCAGTGTGCCAGCGAATGAGGAGACGTAGATTCGATGGCAATTCCACGACGTGAGGAGCGTATTCTCCTTCAAAAATCGGGTAACCGCTCAATACCCTACGGAATGTTCGAGGTCGAATTGACACAAAAATAGCGCTGAGGAAAATAGGACCGTGAACAGCAAGCGAAGCGGGAGCGCACGGCGGATGAGGGTCTTTGAGCGGCTGCTGCAGCCGGCCCAGGCAACCCTGACGGCCATCGAGGAAGCCCGAAAGCAGCATCACAACGAGACCTTGGCGTGGATAGATTTCATCAGCGTCATGGTCGATTGCTTTACCAAGGGATGGAAGAGCATGACATCCCTGGCGGTGGCCTTGCACAATGCCGATGAGGCGCTGAAGTTGCCACCCGTGCCGGTGATGACGCGCTCGGATGCGTTTCGGCGCTTCTCACCGGGGTTATGCCGGCAGGCGCTGCACGAACTGATAACGACGCTGCCTTTAGCGTCGAATCCTGAACTGACGTTCTTGGGGCACATTTATATCGCCGACGGCAGTATTTTTCCGATCGTGCAAGGCTTGACCTGGACAAGCGGGAGCATTGAATCTGCGATCACACTGCACCTGCTCTTCGATCTGAAGAAGATGGTGGCGGTTGACGGCCGTATTGGGCTGGAAGATTCGAGTGAACGCCAGGCTCTGCGTCAGAAGCTGGGGGCTGGGATCACTTACGTTCTTGATCGCGGTTACTTTTCGTTTCAACTGATTCGAGCGGTGATTCAAGCGGAAGCGCATATTATTGTGCGGGTCTACAACGACATCGTTGTGGAAACAGATACCGAATTGCCGGTGGACTTGCCGAAGCAGGTCAGTTCTGTGTGGCGCCATGTGAGCGATCGGATTGTCGTCTCAGCCAACCCAGAGGCCGAAAGCCTTCGATTTCGGCTGGTTGAATTTTCAATTGGCGATACGGTCTATCAGCTGATCACGGATCGGCTTGATCTGAACACCTTTGAAGTGATCTTATTATACGCGTACCGCTGGCAAATCGAACTGATTGTGCGGTTTTTTAAACACACCCTGAATGGTATTCAGGTGTTTCCGACCAGTCCTCGAGGGGTGGAAACCTTTTTTCTCTCCTTGTTTATCACGGCGCTCTTGCAACTCCATTTCAAGCATCAATGTCTAGCGGAGGAACACATTCTCCCGCCTTCTGCCCAAGAGATCTTAGAGGCGATGCAGGAAGCTCAATCAAAGCCCAGTCCTACTGGCGACAGACCTACTGCTCATCTCGCGATTGCGTGCTTTATGACCGCCGTCAACCACAACTTGGCTCTTTTCTGGAAAATCCCAAAACATTGGCTTTCTACTCTCGCCGATTATCTTCATCGCCCCTTTTCCCCTGATGTCGTCGCTATATTGAACAAGAGAGCCTTAAGTGCCCTCCCTCGATCGTCTATTCCGTAGGATATTGGTCTCGGATCGCTTTGGTGACAGATCGGTGTTCGATGACGAGCTCTCTCAAACAACGTATCCACACCCTCATCCGCCAAACGCTCGGCAGCTACGAGGTGCCTGGGGCTTCGGTGTGACTTTGCAAAGCCACTCCATTTGCGTCTCCGGCGTGCCGGGGCATAAACTTCAGGGAAGCGGTCGAAGTCGCCGGCGCGCGCCAGGGAGAACGCATGTACCGCCAACCAAACTCTCGACAGCAATCCCGGCGCCTGGATAGTCTGATGCGATCGGCGCGGCCGCTGGATGCTGCTGCCCCGGCCTATGACTGGTGACAATCGGCCAGGCAGCTTTGATATAATCGGTGATGAATCAAACAGACGATAGATGGCAAAGCGATCGATGGTATCGCCGGCCTTTCTGAAAGGAGAGAGCAATGCTCTCGGTTCGAGGTACCTATGAAAATGGCATCGCACGTCCGGATGAACCTATCAGCGGGCGCGATGGTCAGGCGGTGATCATCACCTTTTTGAACGAGCCCGCCACCGAGCAGCTTCCGGTGGCAACGGATGCCGCCTGGGAAGCCCTCAAACAGTTGATTGAGGCGCATGCAGTGGAGACCGGTATTCCCGACCTGGCACACCAGCACGATCACTACCTCTATGGCAAGCCAAAGCGGCAGTGACAACATGAGAACAGTCTTCGTCGATACCGCGGCCTGGATCGCGATCCTGAATCGGAACGATGCGATCCATGCTCTTGCTCACTAAGTCATGAGTTCGCTCCAGCAGGGAAATACCCGATTGGTGACAACTGAGTTCATCCTGTTGGAGGTTGCGGATGCCCTCTCCGCGCCGCAGTTTCGCTCGCAAACCGTCGCCTTTCTCGATGGACTCCGCCAGTTGCCGATCCTGGAGATTATCCCCGTCACCCAGGATTTGTTCGCCCATGGTTGGGCTCTCTACTCGCAACGTCTCGACAAGGAATGGGGCTTGACGGACTGCACGAGCTTCGCGGTTATGACACGGATGCAGATCGGGCCGGCGTTCACGTCCGACCATCACTTCGAGCAGGCCGGTTTCACCCGCTTGCTCCTTCCCTGATTTCTTCTCCTCTGACTGGTGCCCGCTCCCATGACCAGCTCGCTCAGACAACGCATCCACACCCTCATCCGCCAGACGCTCGACAGCGGCCCCGGCGCCTGGATGGTCTGGTGCGACCCCCGCGGCCACTGGTCGCCGCTGCTGCGTCGCGTGGCCGGCGACGAGGCCACAGGTGACTTTCCCTTGCTGGCCGTCGATGAAGAGACCGCCGGCGAGGTCGGCGGCCCGCAGCTGCGGCGCGAGTTGCAGGCGCGCCTCGACGCCGGGGAGTCCTTCGTGCTCCTCGTCCCGGTCCCCCCTGACCGGCTCGGCTGGCTCTGGGCACAGGCGCTCCTGGCCGAGCGCATCTACGCGCGCTCGCTTCGCGAGCAACTTCTAGAGTGGGGCTGGCGCCCGCAGCGTCTGACGATCGGTGAGGAGGAGCTGGCAGTGCTCGCCCGCCAGGGGTTCGAGCAGGACCCGGCGGAGTGGGGCGGCGGCGGTCTCCAGCCTGATATGGCGCTCCTGCTTGAGGTGCTGGCGGGCGGCGCCGAGCCGGCGGCCGAACACGGGCTGATCCTGGAGCTGACCATCGAGCAGGCCGGGTTGCCGGCCCTGGATACCCACAACCTGCCGGGTTGGCGGGCACGTTCGCTCGCGCGCCTGCTCGTCACCCAGGCCCACGAGGCCGCGCCGGATCTCGTCCCGGCCACCCACGAGCTGCTCATTGCCGCTTCCCAGCGTGCCTTTGCCCTGGAGTTGCTCGACCGCTGGACCGATAGCCTGCGCCTGAGCAAGCACCTCCCCGAGGCGATCCTGGAGGCCGACCGCATTGCCGAACTCGCACCCCAGATGCGCGGGGCGAGCGTGGACCGGGGCCCTTTTCTCTCCCACGCCGCGGAGTGGGCGGTCTTCGCTGCGGTCTGCACTCAACTGGCGCAGAAAAGCGGTCGAGCGCTTCTGAAAACGCTCGCTGCATCTGGCCCCGACCTCGAGCGGCACGCGCGCGGATTCTGGGGCTCCGATTCCCATGGCCAGCAGGCAATCGCCTGGGACGAATTGCTGCGCCTGAGCCGTGCGGTGGAGATGCTCCTGGAGGTGTCGCCGGAGAGCCGGTGGGCAACGCCTGCCGCGGCCATCGAGTGGTACGTTTCCGGCGGGTGGCGGGTCGATCAGGCCGGCGAGGCGCTCTTGCGCAATCTCACCCAACCCTTGCCCGAACTGCTGGCGCTGATCATCCCGCTCCGGGCGGCCTACCGCGCTCGCTGGGAGGGCCTGATGATCCAGTGGTCGGAGGTGTGGGTCCAGGCGGGCTACCCGCTCCCGCCGCTGCCCACCGCCGGGGAGTGGCTGAGCGCAATCCTCCAAAGCCGGCGCGCGACGGCGATTCTGATCGTCGATGCCTTCCGCTATCCTCTGGCGGCGCTCCTCGCGCAGCGCTTGAACCGCCGCGAGGGCGCCGAACGGACCTCCGTCCATCCGGCCCGGGCGCCGCTGCCTTCCATCACCCCCCTCGGGATGGCCGCGGCCCTGCCCATCGCGGAAAGTGAGCTGCGCGCTGACGTTGTCGACGGCAAGTGGCAGCTCCGGCAGACCGGGCTGGACGAGAATCTGAGTATCGCGGCCCGGCGGCGTGGGTGGTGGCAACATCACGCGGGGGTTCCGGAGGAGGCCTTGCTGACCGTCGCCGATACGCAGGCGCGGACGATTCCGCCCCCTGCTCAGGCCCGGACGCGCCTGGTGATCTACGATGACGCTATCGACAGGCTCGGGCACGACGACGAACTGGAGGCGATGGGCAGCGACGTTGTCCTCGACCGCTACCTGACGGCAATCGAGCGACTGCGCGACGCCGGCTGGCGGCGCGTCCTGATCGTTACGGATCACGGCTACATTCATTGGCCCTCCAGCGAGGAGCGGAACGTGGCTCCGCCGGCTCCGGACCCGGCCTACGTCTCGCGACGAGCGCT
>DOUV01000295.1 GCA_003520455.1 Chloroflexota bacterium
ACAGTTTCGGGCGCGGTGGTCTCCGTGAAAAAGGGCTCGTCGTTGAAATTCTCGACCACCAGCGCGTCGACGCCCGCCTCTTTCAGCGCGCGCGCATCGCGGACGGCCCGCTCCAACACCGCAGCCACGCTGCCGCCGTAGCGCGGGGCACCGGGCAGCGACGCCAGGTGGATCATGCCGAACACTGGTTTAGGTATTCCGAAAACAGCTGCGAGGCCGGTCATTCTGATTATCTCTCCTGATGGGCGGGGTGGCCCACCCATCGTACCTTCCTCTAGCCTTTCAGGCCGGTTGTCGAGATGCCCCGTGTATAGTAGCGCTGGAAGATGAGGAACAAGATGATGGGAACGGCGGCCGCCAGCGCCACACCGGCGAAAAGCTCATTCCAGTAGACCGCGTCCTGCCCGGCGAGATTGCTAATCGCGATCTGGAGCACGCGGACACTGGGAGAACTGGTCACAATCAAGGGCCAAATAAAGGCATCCCACGAGGCCTGAAAGGTAATAAGGCCGACCGAGATGAGCGCCGGCCAGCTGAGCGGGATGATAACTTGAAAGAAGATGCGGAAGCGGCTGGCGCCGTCGATAATCGCCGCTTCCTCCAGTTCCCGGGGGATACCCAGAAAGAACTGCCGCAGGAGAAAGATATTGAAGGCGTTTGCCAGGCCGGGCACGATCAGCGCCTGGTAAGAGTCGAGCCAGCCGATCTGCTTGACAACCAGATAGAGCGGCAGCGCAATTGCTTCGAATGGGATGACGACCGTCAGCAACGTGAGGACGAAGAGCAGTTCGCGACCTGGAAAGCGGATGCGTGCGAAGGCGTACGCAGCCATCGCGTTGACCAGGCCGCCCAGGACCACAGTCACACCAGCGACAAACAAGGTGTTGAAGATGTACCGCGGCCACTCCGTTCCCTCAGAAAAGAGAAGTTTCTGGAAGTTCGCGGCGGTGAAGTTCACCGGGAAAAACGTCTTCCAGGAGAGCGGATAGATGTATTCGAAAATCTCAGGGACCGGGCGAAAGGCGGAACTGAACATCCACACAAACGGAATGAGCGTGAAGAGCATCAGGAAGGTCATCAGGACGTAGAGGCCGATGCGCTCGAGCCGGCGCCAGGCGGATAGTCCGGCCATCGCGGGCCGCACAGCCTCCTCCGCCCGCACAGCAGGGCTCACGGTCCGTTCGATCTCATCGTGTCCAAATGTCATAAGCCGCCTCTCAGTCCGCTTCGGGTCGCAGCCCAGTGAATCGTGGAGTCAGGCAGGCCAGCGATCAATGAGCGCCCGGAGCGCCTGGAACGCCGGCTGCGGTGCTGTGGAAGCCACCCGCACGGCGGCGGGACCCTGGAGGCCAAGAGTTCGTTCGGGTCCAAAGATGATCGGTCAAGCCAGCAGCAATGGCCGGGGGGCGCTCGAGCGGCCTGGACCTGGTCAGGAAGGCCATGAACCCTCTCTTTTTCAACTTCGACGCCCCTCCTGCCCGCGCTCCATGGTCTCCTGCGGTGCTACTCCGCTTCGCTGCGCAGCACGCGCAGCTGGAAAACTGCCAGCGCAATCAGGAAGATCGTAAAGAGCACGGCCACGGCCGCCCCATATCCGAGCCGGTTGAAGCGGAACGCCTCACGAAAGATGTAATAAATCATCACGAGGGTACTGTCCTGGGGGCCACCTTGCGTGATGATGTAGATCGGGGTGAACAACTTGAGGGCGTTGACGGTGTTGGCAACGAGGACGTAGAGCGCCGGGCGGCGCAGCAAGGGCAAGGTCACGTACCAGAACCGTTTCAGGGCGGTGGCACCGTCAATTGCGGCCGCCTCGTAGATCTCGGACGGGATTCCCTGTAATCCGGCGAGGAAGATGAGCATCGAGAAACCCACCCACTTCCAACTCAGCATGACGGCCAGGGAGGGCAGCGCCTGCCAGGGGCTGGTAAGCAACGGCTGGCGCGAGATGCCGAACGTGACCAGGAAGGCGTTGATGAGTCCGTTCTGCGAATCGAGCATGACGCGCCAGAGCACCGACGCCACGACCATCGAGATGACCACCGGCAGGTAGTACACCGTGCGGAAGATGCCGATACCGCGCAGGGGCCGCTGAACCAGAAGCGCGAGAAAGAGCCCCAGGATGGTCTGCATGGGCATCTGCCAGAGCGCGTAGTAGATCGTGTTCACGAAGGCGCGCTGCACGGTCCGATCCTGGAGGGCCCGGAGATAGTTGCCGGCGCCGATGAATTCGCGCCGGGCCGGGTTCAACAGGGGAAAGTCATAGAGGCTAATCCATCCGGCCAGGATGATAGGAATGAAGCCAAACACCACCAGGAGGACGATCGCGGGAAGCACAAAAGCGAAGCCCTCGAATGCTTCTTGCCTCTTCAATCGCTGCGTTCTCATGGCGTCCTCGCCTCCTGCCAGCGAAAACAGCAAAACAACGGCCGTCCCGGTCCGCCATGGAGAGCGCTGTCTCACTTGAGTGCTTTCGATCTCATCTGCTGCGAGGAAGTGGCTTGACAACGCGTGCCGGACAGGATACACTGCACAAAAGGGGTAAACAGTTTACAGTATACAAGTGCTTGTCCCGGTTGTCAATCCCAATAGCTGATGCGCCACGCTTCCTTCCGGCACGACCCGGGCCCAGCAGTGATACAGAACAAATGGATGGCGTCTCTCACTTTCTGTCAAAGTGGCGCCTACGCGCCACTTTGACAGAAATATAACGATCCTGGTGGCGAATTGGTACACGTCGCGGGCGCCGGTTTGGAGTGCGCGCTGTTGCCCTTTTCC
>DOUV01000613.1 GCA_003520455.1 Chloroflexota bacterium
GACTACTTGACCGGCGCTCTAGCGCGGAGCGCCCACGCGGATCGTGCCGATGGGGACGGCCCTGTCGGGAAGTGGCCGGCCGTTGAGCGTAGCCGCCAGACGCTGGCCGCTGCTGTCCCGGTAGAGCCCCACAATCAGGCGGTACGCACCGGGCACCGCCGCGCGCGGGATAAAGAGCGCGTTCGGCTGGACGCCGGCGCTGAGTGTCGTGTCGCGCTGCGCCACGAGGGCTCCGTCCGGGCCGAGCAGTTGGACGAAGACTTTCAGGTCGGCCAGGTCGCCGGGTGTTTCCCAGAAGAGCGTCAGCGGCAGCGTCCCACCCGGCTGCACGGTGCCCGCCATCCCGCCCAGAGTCGCGCCGGCCAGCTTCACGCCAGTCTCAGCGAAACCGGCATTCAACGGGATGGCGGCAGTGCTGGCCGGGGTGCCTGGTGCAAAGGCCACGACGCGCAAATCGTTGATCCGCACCTCGGGGCCGGGCAGCGTGTTGGCGCGGAGCCAGCCCTCGATCTGCCCGCTCGGGTCAACAGCCGTACTGTTGCGGCTGAGCAAGAAGAGACGCCGGGAGTGCTGTGCCAGATCCCGGAGCGTCGCGATCGAGGCTTCGGTGGCGACACCGCCGGCAGGGAGCGCAGCCACCTGGACCGGGATCTCTTCGGGCATGAGCAGACCCATGATGTAGGCCTGGTCCGGCGCCGTCAGAATGAGTGCGTCCCCCTCGCCGAGCTCAGGCCCGAGCGTCTGCATGAAGGTCTGGTAGGTCTCGGGCGAGATGCCGGGCTGCGTCTCGGCGAAACGGCGCTCGTAGAGCAGGATCGTCTCGCCGCTCGGCAGATCCCAGCGGTGGCGCTCGCGAAAGGCCTGGTTGAAGAGGTCGTCGGGATGCGTCAGGATCCGCTCGGTGACGCGCTGGCTCTCCTCGGCCGTGCGATAGGTGTGGGTATCGTCGAGCAGCACGTAGTCCATCTCGAAGAGCTGCGGGTAGGTCGGCCGGCCGCTCCAGTTGCGCGCCAGTTCCCGGAGGAGGACGCGCGGGAAGTGGGTGTAGATCTGGTAGAGAAAGTGCTTCTCATGCAGTTGGTAGGCGTTGACGACGAGACCCAGCGTCACCCGCTCGCGACCGCGCGCCTGGCGGTCCCGTTCCAGGATGGAGAGCGCATCGGGCGCGATAGCAAAGCCGGGGTTGGTGACGCCGACGGCCGGATACTGGATGCTGAAGCCGTGGCCGAGCAGATCAACCGGTCCGGTTGGGAGGCTGACGACGAAGCGGTGACGCCAGGCATCGAGCCCATCGAAGGAGATGACGGCAAATTGGGCCCAACCCAGCAGCAGGACCAACGCCACGGCCGCTGTCCGGAGCGCCACTGGGCGCAACCGCCAGAGGCCGGCGGCAATCCAGATAGCAAAGGGCGGCAGGAAGGGCATCAGGTAGCGCGAGTGGGCTGTGCTGACGCGGCTGGAGAAGATCAGGAAGGGGACGACCGCCCAGGCAAGCAGCACGAGAGTCGTATCGTCGAGAACGAACAGGCGGCGCAGACCACCTCGCCACGCCCAGGCCCACAGGAAAGCGGCGGCGAGCAGCACGAAGACTGCTGTGTAGAGCGGACTCAACTGCTCGGTGACGATATAGTTGAGGTACTTGTCGTAGGCCCAGATGCGCCCGGCGGGCTTGCCGTAGGCGTTGATGTAGAAACCGAGCAGGAAGTTGATGTTGGGCAAGTACCAGAGCGAGAGCGTCAAGGCCCCCACAGCACCGGCACTCAGGGCGTTCGCGAGAGCCTTCCCTCGCCGATCCTCGCGCTCCTCTCCGCCTGCCGCGGCTCGTGTCTGGACTGCACTGAGCAGCGCGTAGACGACACCAGCCGTGAGCAGCCCAAAGAGCGGGATCAGTACCAGACCCAGGGGCTGCTGGACGGCTACGTCGCGCGCGGGCCAGACCCATAGGCTGGCGAGCACCAGGCCAATGAGCACGGCCACGGCCAGGCGTCGCCCGTCTGGACGCAGGGCCGTGGGGTGACGCACTGCCTCGACGAGCGCCCCGCTACGCCACAGAACCACAGCCAGCGGCACCGCCAGGAACGCTGCCACCGTCCACTTGACCAGGAATGCGGCACCCAGCGCCAGCCCGAAGAGCAGGGCGGGACCGCGGCGCGTGAAACGCTCGCTCGCCAACAGAGTCGCCACGCTCGCCGCGACCAGGCCGGTCAGGGCGAAGTCGAGGTAAAGATAGCGCGACATTGCGAAAATCATGGGGAAGGTCGGGACGACGAGTGTCGCCAGCAACGCCACCGCCGGCCCGGCGGTGCGCCGCGCGATGTTCCAGACCGCGCCGAGCAGAATGGCGAAGTAAATCAGATTGGTCAGGGCGGCGACATCCTCGTTGACGCCGAAGAGCTTGTAGCCTGCGACTGCGACAAGGTGGACCAGTGGTGGATAGTAGTCGCTCCACGCGAAGGCAGCGAAGAGCGAGTGCAGATTGACGCTGCGGAGGATATCGTTGTAGGCCAGGGTTGAGATCAGGTGGTCCATCCGGTCCCAACCGTAGGTGACCACGTTGGCCCGCAGCCAGGCCCAGTTCACCACAGCATATAGCAGGGTCAATGCGCCGACGACAGCAGCGCCGAGCCAGCGTTGGGCGGCCGCACGAGTCTCGCCCCACGCACGGGACGTGGTTGGGAAACGGCCGGTTGACAGGGAGGAGTCCAGTTTCATACCGTCATCAAGACTTACAGCCGCACGCGAGCACCTTGCCTTGGAAGGGCAGCGCCCCTCCTCCGTGAAAGCCAGAGGTCCAGTGTACGCGATGTTCACAACTTGTGCCAAATACTTCGCACGGCCGGCCTCACAGGGAAGAGGCGAAAGAGCCGTCTACGTCTGTTGGTACAAGGATCTGACACGGACCCGAGTGAGGCGTTCAGGCAGACGACAATCGCTGCGCGTACCCGCGACGGAACCTCTCAGGCAACCGTCGCTTCAAACCACCTCGCCAGCACGCTGCAGGTTCGCCCCACCCCACTAGCGCGCCGGTCAAGTAGTCCAATCACGCCCATTAGTGGTACCGTATCTACCCCATCAAGCACTACCAGTTGTGGTACCACTGAGTACTTGACCGGCTCTCTA
>DOUV01000612.1 GCA_003520455.1 Chloroflexota bacterium
CGGGGGAGGCTGGCGGTGGCCGCCGGATCATCCGATCCGGCGGGAACGGGTGGCTGACACGCTGGCCGGGGTCGGGGGAGGCTGGCGGTGGCCGCCGGATCTGACGATGCGGCGGGAACAGGGAGGGGAGGAGGTGGGCCGCATGGCGGGCCGGGATCGGGGGGTGCGAACCGCCCGGCCCCCACCCGCGCCTTCAGGGCCAGGCCTCCACCACCTTCGCCCTCCGTCTGCGCCCTCCCTGACGGTTGAGCCGCCCGGCACCCCAGGGAAAATCCCTATTGACAATGGCCACAGAATATGGTGAAATAGAACTTGAGAGGTGAATCAGGTGTCAACTTCTGCCCGAGAGAACCGGATCACAAATCCAGCCACTCCCCGTGGCCAGCAGACCCGCCAAGGGCTCCTCGATGCCGCCGAGGCTGTTTTCGGAGAGAAAGGGTTCGAGCGGGCATCCATTGTGGAGATCACCCGGCGAGCCGGCGTCGCCCAGGGAACCTTCTACGTTTATTTCCCCGACAAAAAGGCCGTCTTTACTGAGTTGGTCAAGGAACTCAGCCACCGGCTGCGCCGGGAGATTGCTGAGGCGGTTGGAGGGCTCCCGGACCGGCTGGAAGTCGAACGCGTTGGCTTCAGAGTGTTCTTCAACTTTATTCATAACCATCGCAACATGTACAAAATTGTACGCCAGGCAGAGTTCGTGGATGAGGAACTCTTTCGATGGTACTATCGGCGCTTTGCGGAAGGATACGTCCGAGGGCTGGAGCGAGCGATGGAGGCGGAGCAAATCCGCAGCCTCGATTCGGAGTTTCTGGCCTATTGCCTGATGGGGATCGGCGACTTCCTCGGGATGCGCTGGATCCTTTGGAGAGACGAAGGTCTGCCGGACGAGATCCTTGAGAACATGATCGCGTTCATCCACAGTGGAATGGCCCTTCGCCCACTTGCGGGGGGCAACCCAAAATCCCCGGAGCAAGCACAATGACATCAGCCTTGCAGAACGAGATTTCGTCCAGAATGATTTCTACACCCCGCCTGAAGATCCACCTGCGGATCAAGGGCCGCGACCAGGGGGCACCGGTATTGTTCGTCCACGGGAATGTCTCCTCATCCGCCTTCTGGGATGAAACGCTGGCCGCGCTCCCGTCCGACTTTCTCGGTCTCGCACCCGATTTGCGGGGGTACGGCGACTCCGAGCCAGGACCGTTGGACGCGACGCGCGGCTTACGGGATTTCTCGGACGACCTGCGCGGCCTCGTGGAAACCCTGAAGCTCACCGCAGGCGGCCGCACACTCCACCTGGTGGGCTGGTCAGTGGGCGGTGGGATCATCATGCAGTACGCGATCGACCACCCCGACGATGTGGCCTCGCTTGTGTTGGTGAACCCGGTCTCACCCTACGGCTTCGGCGGAACGAAGGATGAGGCAGGCACTCCTTGCTGGTCCGATTACGCTGGCTCCGGTGGGGGAACGGCCAATCCCGAGTTTGTGCAGCGCCTCGCGGCCGGCGACCGGAGCGAAGAGAGCCCCCTCTCCCCCCGCAACGTGATGAATGCGTTCTACTACAAGCCCCCATTCCGCGTCGCGCCTGAGGTGGAAGAGCGCTTCGTCTCAGCGCTCCTGAGCACCAGGATCGGCGATCCGAGCTATCCCGGTGATATGACGCCTTCTGAGAATTGGCCGTCCGTCGCGCCGGGGACGATGGGTATGAACAACGCCATCTCCCCCAAATACCTGAACCTCAGCGGTCTCACCCAGATCACGCCGAAGCCGGCCGTGCTGTGGGTCCGCGGAGCCGACGACCAAATCGTGTCCGATACCTCATTCTTCGACTTTGGCTACCTTGGCCAGATCGGCGCGGTGCCTGGCTGGCCGGGTGCAGAAATCTACCCGCCGCAGGCGATGGTCGCTCAGACGCGCGCTGTTCTCGAAACCTATCGGGCGAACGGCGGGCAGTATCGTGAGGAAGTCATCAGCGACTGTGGCCACTCCCCTCACATCGAGCACCCCCACCTCTTTCGCGAACTCGTCTTCGCTTTCCTCAAGGAGCAGGGCTGAGGGCGCCGAGGTGCTCCCTGTTGGTATGCGTTCCAGGTAGGAGTTCTTGTCAAATAACGAGGTTCTCTATGGGGCGGTATGCAACGATCGCGGGGACCGGTCGCTATGTGCCTGAACGGGTGCTGACGAACGCGGATCTGGATGAGATGCTTGGCGAGCCGGTCGGTGAGTGGCTGGTAGAAAATGTGGGCATCGAAGAGCGTCACGTGATGGCTGACACTGAGACGACGTCCGATATGGCGGTGGTAGCCTCTCGGCAAGCGTTAGCACGAGCAGGAATCAGCGCCGCCGAGTTGGATTTGATCATCGTCGCCACAGACACCCCCGACTACATCAGCCCGGCGACTGCTTCCGTGGTGCAGGCTAAGCTGGGCGCTCGCGACGCGGGCACCTACGATATCAATTGCGCCTGCGCGGCGTGGGTGACCGGCCTGGATGCCGCTGGGAAGTACATCGCCACTGATTCCGACTACGATCATATCCTTCTGGTAGGCGCCTACGGGATGACCCGGTTCGTGGATTGGACGGATAAGTACACCTGCACCCTCTTCGCCGATGGCGCAGGTGCGGTGGTGCTGAAGGCCGGTGACGAACCTGGCGTTCTGGCGGGAGGGCTCCTGGCGAGCGGGGAATACCACAATGCGCTTGGCATCTACACCGGCGGCACCTCCCTGCCGGCCACCCTCGAGGTGATCCGCGCGCAGGGGAAGCCGCGGGTTCAGTTTGTCCGTAAGTTCCCGGCCACCTTCAACACTGAGCACTGGCCTCCACTGGTCCGCAAGGTGCTTGCGAAGGCCGGGCTGGGCCTGGACGACGTGGCACTCTTTCTCTTCACCCAACTCAACCTGCGCACTATCGAGGCAACCATGGCGACCCTCGACCAGCCGATGTCTAAGACCCACTGGATCATGGACAAGTGGGGCTATACCGGCTCGGCCTGCATCCCGATGGCCCTGGATGACGCCCTCGAGCAGCGCACGCTCCAACGCGGCGACTACGTCGTCTTCTGTGCCAGTGGCGGCGGCCTGGCGATGGCCGCGGCGGTCGCCCGCTGGACGCTGGGATAGTCTCGCGGGCTGAGTTTTGAGAGCGGGACTGAATCCGGGCACTCGAACTTCAAAACTCACCCCGGCGGTTCGAGGTGGAGATTATGTACGTTGGGGATTGGATGGGGCGGGCGGCCCTCTATTGGCCCGAGAATGCGGCCGTGGTAGATGTGGCGAAGGGGGAGCGCGGCCGGTTCAGCTATCGTGAGCTGAACGACCGGGCTAATCGGCTGGCCAACTGGCTGCGGAATGAGGCCGGCGTGCAGAAGGGTGACCGGGTGGGGATCGTGGCTCACAACGGGGTGGAGTACCTCGATTCCTTCTTCGCCTGCGGCAAACTGGGCGCCATCTTCGTGCCCTACAACTGGCGGCTGCACCCTCGCGAGTTGGCCGATCTGGTAACGCAGACCCTTCCCACGGTTCTCCTCTTCTCGGATGACTTCAAGACCACCATCGCCCAAATGGTGGTCGAGTGCCCCGCGGTGATGCATTGGCTGCATCTCGGTGGGGCCGGCGTCGAGGGGAGCCGCGATTTCGAGGCCACCCTACAGCGTTCCAGTCGTGAGCCGATCAGCGAGCCCAGCGTTACTGAGGAGGACATCGTCTGCCTCCTCTTCACGGGTGGGACGACAGGGCTTGCCAAAGCCGCCCAGATCTCCCACCGCATGATTGTCTGGAACACCCTCAACACCGTCGTCCACGAACTCAACCGCGACGATGTCACCATCACGCACACGCCTATGTTCCACACGGGTGGCCTCCTGGTCTACACGGTCCCTCTCCTCACCATCGGGGGCCGAGTCGTGATCATGCGACAGTGGAATCCTGACCGGATGCTGGAACTCATCGAACGCGAGCGAGTGACGATGTTTTTTTGCGTCCCCACGCAATACCAGATGATGCTCCAATCGCCCCGCTTCCGCGAGACGGATTTCTCCAGCGTGCGCTTTCAGACCAGCGGAGGGGCGCCTCTGCCGGTGCCGTTGATCAAAGCCTGGCGGGCAGTGCACGATGTACCCTTCAAACAGGGCTTCGGAATGACTGAGTTCGGGCCCGGCATCTTCAGCATGGGGCCTGAGTATGCCGAGACCAAGGCGGGCTCGATTGGCCGGCCCAACTATTTCGTGGATGCGCGGATCGTCGATGACGACAACCGGCCTGTCCCGGTAGGAGCAGTGGGCGAGCTGGTGCTCAAGGGCCCCTCCATGTGCTCCGGCTACTTCAACAATCCCCAGGCGACGGCTGAGGCGATCGATGGCGCGGGCTGGTTCCACACCGGTGACCTGGCCTCCATAGACGAGGACAGATTCTACTTCATCGTCGATCGCAAGAAAGATATGTTCATCTCGGGTGGGGAGAATGTGTATCCGGCCGAGATCGAGAAGCTGCTCTACGAGCACCCGGCGATTCACATGTGCGCAGTCATCGGTGTGCCCGACGAGACATGGGGTGAGGTGGGCAAGGCCTGCGTCATTCTCAAGCCTGGTGCGACCGCCTCGGAAGAAGACCTGATCGAGTTCTTGCGGCTCCGTTTGGCCCGCTACAAAGTGCCGAAGCGCGTCGAGTTCTTGAAGGAGTTCCCCGTCTCCCCGGCCGGGAAAATTCTCAAACGCGAGCTCAGGAAGCAGTTCCTGTAGTGCACTCAGCTCCTCAGTTCCCCTGAGGTAAGGTGGAGGGTCGCTTCGATGTACACATTCGACTGGCTGGTCAGGCGGGCCGAATTGGCGCCTGACAGGGTGGCTCTCGTGGATGCGGCCACGGGCCGCGAGTTTACCTATGCACAGTTCAACGAACGGGCGAGTCGCTTTGCCGAGTTTCTCCGTGACGAATGGAGAATCCAGCCGGGCGACCGGATCGCGATCCTCGCCCATAACAGCTCAAACTACTTCGAGATCCTGTATGGCTGTGCCAAGATCGGGGCGATCCTGGTCCCGCTCAACTGGCGGCTGGCCATCCCAGAGCTGGAATACACCCTCAATGATTGCACTCCCCGAGCCCTGATCTATGATCCGGCCTTTGCCGCGACGGCGGAGGCCCTTCGCCACCCGATCGGAATCTCGCTGGCCATGACGCTCGGTCCCCAGCCGGCTGCAAACGAGTGGGCCTACGAGCAGGGGCTGGCGAGCGCCTCCGGCCAGCCCCTCATTATGCCACCGCGCAGCCTCGATGAAATCTGGTTCCTCCTCTACACGGCCGGGACCACCGGCCGGCCCAAGGGAGTGCTGCAGACCTTCGCCATGGTCCTCTACAACGCGCTCAACATCGGCATGCCCATTGATCTGACCTCGAAGGATACCACGCTCAACCTGTTGCCCTGCTTTCATACCGGTGGGCTCAACCTTTACGCGAATCCCACCTTTCATGTAGGCGGCACCGCCATCATTCAGCGCACCTTCGACGCCGGCGAGACGTTACGCCTGTTGTCGGAGCGGGCGACAGTGTTTTTCGGGGTACCCGCCGTCTACCTCTTTCTGAGCCAGCATCCGGATTTCGAGAAGACAGACCTCTCGCGGGTACGTTCCTGGGCTTGCGGCGGCGCTTCCATGCCGGTCAGCCTGCTGGAGACCTATGCCCGGCGCGGGATCCTGGTTCGGCAAGGCTTCGGCATGACCGAGACCGGTCCGACGGTCTTCTTGGTCGACGAGGCCCATGCCCTCAGCAAGATCGGCTCGGTCGGCAAACCACAACTGTACGTCGAGGTGCGCATCGCGGACCGGGACGGGCACGATGTCCTCCCCGGCGAGATGGGCGAGCTGCTGATCAAAGGTCCTGGTGTCACCCCCGGCTACTGGCACCTCCCGGACGTGACGGCCGAGACCATCACCGCTGGCTGGCTCCACTCCGGCGACGTCGCCCGGCGCGATGAGGACGGCTACTACTACATCGTGGACCGCTGGAAGGATATGTTCATCTCGGGGGGGGAAAATGTCTACCCCGCCGAGGTCGAGAACGTGCTCTACGCCCACCCGGCGATTGCCGAGGCCGCCGTGATCGGCGTGCCCGACTCGAAGTGGGGCGAAGTGGGACGAGCTGTCGTGGTGGTCAAAACCGGTCACATGCTGAGCGCGCAAGGGGTGATCGATTTCTGCGAGGGGAGGTTGGCCCGTTACAAGATCCCCAAATCGGCTGTGTTTGTCGGGGCCCTCCCCCGCAACGCCGCGGGCAAGGTCTTGAAGATGGAGTTGCGGAAGCAGTTTGGGGAGTCGAGCAATCCCGGCCGAGGTTTGCGGTGAGTCTGGTGGCAGGAAGCCGGGAGAACAAGCCGGCTCGTGCGACGGACAGAACGGTTGAACTCGGGTTGCTGGAGAGAGGGGGCGGCGTGGTCTCGGCGTTGAGAGTGGGACAGGTGGCGACGCTGAAACGGGTCCTCAGCCAGGAAGATTTCAACCGGTTCGCGGCGCTCAGCGGCGACGACAATCCGATCCACGTGGACCCGGAGTTCTCGGCCCGGACGCGGTTCGGGAGGACGGTCAGCCATGGCATGCTGCTCTACGGCATCATCTGCGGCGCGCTGAGCACCCACTTCCCCGGTGCGGTCCAGCTCCAGCAGGGGCTGATGTTCCCCACCCCAGCATTTGCGGGTGAAGAGATCACGGTACGCCTCGAGGTGGTGGCGGTCCGGCAGGAGGAACGTCAGGCGCGCGTGCGGACCGTCGTGAGCAAAGCCACGGGAGACGTGGTCTGCCAGGGACAGACCGTGGTGCGGTGGCCCGGCCGATGAGCGAGCTTGTCCTGGCCGATTTCTCCGACCGCATCGGCATTGTGACGCTGAATCGGGCTGAGCGCCACAACAGCCTCGTTCCCGAGTTACTGCAGGGGATCCTGCAGACCCTGGATGATCTGCGGCGCCAGCCCGAGCTGCGAGCCGTGGTCCTGCAGGCAAACGGCCGTTCCTTCTCGACCGGCGGGGACGTGCGCGCCTTCTACAATCACCTTCAAGACATTGAAGCCTACGCCCAGACCGTTGTCGGTCTGCTCAATCAGGTCATTCTGGCCTTTCTCGATTTCCCGGTTCCGATTGTGGCCGCTGTGCACGGCATCGTCACCGGTGGCTCCTTGGGCCTGGTACTCGCCTCGGACATCGTCCTGGTCGCGCCGGAGGCCAACTTCACCCCGTACTACAGCGCCGTCGGATACAGTCCGGATGGTGGCTGGACGGCACTCCTCCCCACGCTGATCGGGGCCAGGCGAGCCGCCGAGGTGCTGATGCTCAACCAGACCATCACGGCCGATCAGGCGGTCGCCTGGGGAGTGGGCAGCCGGATTGTCGCGGCTGGCCAGGTACGGCAGGAAGCCCGGGCCGTTGCCGGCCGGATTGCCGGGCAGGCGGCGGGAAGCGTGCGCTCCGCCAAGCGCCTGCTGGCGACCGGCGATCCTCGAGTCGCCATCCGACTCGAGGAGGAGCGCCAACACTTTGTCCGGCAGATCGCGACGGCCGAGGCGCGCGAGGGGATGGTCGCGTTTCTGGAAAGAGGAAGCGGACGATGAAGGGGCTAGAAATCGGTCAAAGCGCCTCGGTCACACGCGTCTTCTCGCGTGAGGATCTGGGGGAGTACGCGGCGCTCACCGCGGATGTGAGCCCTATCTCGGGCGATGAGGTGGATGCGGGTCGAACCGAGATTCGGCGAGGTGTTGTTCCAGCTCCGCTCCTCGCCGGACTCTTCTCGTACTTGCTCGGGACCACACTCCCGGGGCGAGGTACCAATTATCTCAAGCAGCAGCTCTGTTTCCCCGCGCTGGCGTATGCCGATGAGAAGATCGTTGCCACAGTTGAGATCACACGGCTTCGGCCCGAAAAAGAGTTGGTGAATCTCAGGACGGTCTGCAAGAATCCGGCCGGCCAGGTGGTTTGTGAAGGGGACGCGCTGGTACTGGTGAGGGATCTTGAGCACGACGTGGAACCACAACAGTTTGGATCGAGAGGGGGTGATGGCTGCTGATAGCGTGCTGAAACGCTTTCATTCCAACTTTCCGGACCGACGCACCCGACAATGCCTTTGTTTCCTTCGACAGGACCCTTAGGAGGGGAAAGAGTGATGAAAACCTGGACGACCAATCTTCGATGGTCCAGTATCAGCGTCCTGATCATCATGGCGCTATTCCTGGCCGCGTGCGGTGGCGCCGCCACCCCAGCCGCAGCGCCGACCGAACCGCCTGCCGCAGTTCCGACGGCCGCTCCTGAGCCGACGAAGGCCCCAGAACCCACCGCAACCACCGCTCCTGAGCCAACCCCGGCGCCCGAGGCGACAGCCGAGCCGACTACCGAGGCGATGAGCGGCGAGATAGCCCCTGGCGAGATAGCCGCTGGCGAGATCACCGTCGGCCTGATGACCGACGACTCAGGATCACTGGCCGTCTACGGTCCACTGCTTGAGCGCGGTTTTGC
>DOUV01000626.1 GCA_003520455.1 Chloroflexota bacterium
CTTAGACCAGGAGTCAGACCTGATGGCTACAGTTGCCCTCGGACGTCGCCAGCACTATCTCAACGTCAGCTACGGCATACGATCGTGGCTGCTCACCACGGATCATAAGCGGATCGCCATCCTCTATATGGTCTCCATCACCCTGATGTTCTTCATCGGCGGGGCGGCGGCCACCTTGATCCGCCTGACACTGCTAACACCTCAGGGAAGCCTGGTGCGGGCAGATACGTACAACAAGCTCTTCACGGTGCACGGGGTAATCATGGTCTGGTTCTTCCTGATTCCATCGATTCCGGTGGTTCTGGGGAACTTTTTGGTACCGATCATGATTGGGGCACGCGACCTGGCCTTCCCCCGCCTGAATCTGTTGAGCTGGTACATCTTTATCGTGGGCGCGCTCTTCATGTTGTGGACGATCGTGGTGGGTGGTGTTGATACCGGGTGGACGTTTTACACCCCGTACAGCACCATGTCTTCCAATACCCACGTCATCTCGACGACCCTCGCGATCTTCATCGTTGGCTTCTCGTCGATTCTGACCGGCTTAAACTTCATCGTCACGATCCACCGCATGCGGGCGCCGGGGATGACCTGGTTCCGCCTGCCACTCTTCATCTGGTCGATATATGCCACGAGTGTCATCCTCGTCCTGGCCACGCCCGTGCTCGGAATTACCCTGCTCCTCGTGGCAGTCGAACGGGTCTTTCGCGTCGGGATCTTCGATCCGGCGCTCGGCGGCGATCCCTTGCTATACCAGCATATGTTCTGGTTCTACTCCCACCCGGCTGTCTACATCATGATCCTCCCGGGGATGGGCGTCACCAGCGAGCTGATTGCAGCGTTCTCCCGGAAGCCGGTCTTCGGGTATAAATTCGTCGCCTTTGCCAGTATCGCCATCGCGGTGCTCGGCTTCCTCGTTTGGGGCCACCACATGTTTGTCGCCGGAGAGTCGGCCCACGCGGCGCTCATGTTCTCGATGCTGAGCTTTCTGGTTGCTATCCCCTCGGCGATCAAGGTCTTCAACTGGACCGCTACGCTCTACAAGGGTTCGATTTCCTTCGACACGCCGATGCTCTACGCCCTTGGATTCATCGGCCTCTTTGTGGTCGGCGGGATGACTGGTCTCATGCTCGCCGCCCTGGCGGTCGATGTCCACGTGCACGACACGTACTTTGTGATCGCTCACTTTCACTACATCATGGTCGGTGGCATGGTAACGGCATACCTGGGAGGCCTGCACTATTGGTGGCCCAAAATTACCGGGCGGATGTATCCAGAAGGCTGGGCGAAGTTTGCTGCCCTGACTATCTTCGTCGGGTTCAACCTGACCTTCTTTCCGCAGTTTATCCTCGGCGTCCTGGGTATGCCGCGCCGCTACCACGTCTATCCTCCCGAGTTCCAGGTCTACAACGTCTTGTCGACGGCCGGTGCTTCAATCCTCGCCGTCGGGTACTTGCTGCCGCTGGCGTATTTCATCTGGTCTCTCTGGAATGGGAAGCCCGCCGGGCCAAACCCTTGGGGTGCCACGGGCCTCGAGTGGGAAACTACCTCGCCTCCGCCGTCGGACAACTTTGAGGAAACTCCCATCGTTACCACGCCTCCCTACCACTATGGGCCAAAGGAGTAGCAAGTTGGCTGAGACGCACGCGAATGTTGCCCACCACTTCGATACCCTCGAACAGCAGCACGAGGCCAACGTCCTGGGAATGTGGGTGTTCTTGATGACCGAGATCATGCTGTTTGGTGGTCTGTTCCTCTCGTATACCGTCTACCGAACTGTCTATCCCGAGATCTTCGTGGAAGCCAGCCGCCATCAGAACGTGCTTCTCGGCACGATCAACACCGGGGTGTTGATTTTCAGCAGTCTCATGATGGCGCTGGCGGTCCGCAGCGCGCGGATCGGCTCCCGAACTCCTCTGGTCGTCTTCCTGCTCGTCACAGCCCTATTTGGGACTCTGTTTCTCGGGATCAAGTTTCTCGAGTACTACCAGCACTACCAGGAAGGGTTGGTCCCCGGTATCGCCTATCGCTACCCGGGTCCTCACGCCAACCAGGCCGCGCTATTCTTCATCCTCTACTTTGTGATGACCGGCATCCACGCCATCCACCTGACCATCGGTGTCGGCCTCGTCGCGGTGGTCGCCTTTCGTGCCTGGCGGGGCCGCTACCTCGGGGAGAACTACACCCCCGTCGACCTGCTCGGCCTCTACTGGCATCTCGTCGATATCATCTGGATCTTTCTCTTCCCCCTGCTCTACCTGATCGGCCTCCATTGAGAGGCTGATGAGAGGAGAACCATCGTTGGAACACGTTACGTCACCGAAGACCTATATAACCGTTGCCGTCGCGCTCCTCCTGTTGACGCTCGCCACCGCCGGGATCGCCTACATCGATCTCGGGCCGTGGAACACGGTCGTGGCCCTGGCGATCGCCGCCATCAAGGCGAGCCTGATCATCCTGTTTTTCATGCATGCCCGCTTCAGCACCGGGGTCACGCGGCTCGTGATCGTAGCTGGCCTGCTGTGGCTGGGAATCCTGATCGTGGGCGTCATGGATGATTTCATCACCCGCGGCTGGTTGCCCGTCCCCGGGCACTAAGCAAGGGCGCCCTAAGCAGTACCGTCTGGCCGACTCGCTACGCTGCTCAGGAACTCTGGGGAGCTCAGAGGATCTCGCGCAGCCCTGCGCGTCCAGAAGATCCTCCGAGCTCCCCAAAGTTATTTCCCCATAGGCACCGTAGGGGTCCGATTGACGCTCCGGTTCCCTCGCATGCTGCCCCTCACCGCGTGATCTACATCAGCCGCCACCAGAAACCACACCCCTTGCCTGGGTACAGGCGCGCAGGAAGGCAATCATCACCTCGAGACTGGCATTTGTTAATTTCTGTCGCAGAGGCCATGTATGCTACCATTAGAACTCTTGTTCAAGCCGTCAGGAGCAAGGACTGAATTCTGTCTGCGACCGAGGGAGACGGGGCGCAGGGCAGGACAACGTCCAAAGTCGAAAGGGAGAACGCCAGATGCAACCACGTATCAACCCTCTGAGCCGGCGGCCGCGCGCG
>DOUV01000627.1 GCA_003520455.1 Chloroflexota bacterium
AGCGCCAGCACACCGGCCACCCCGTTGAGCGCCTCGGTTTTGGCCCGCTCGTCGGTGATCGGCTCTGCTGCCGCCAGCATGCGGTTCGCCACCACGACCGCTCGGTCCTTGTTCCCCGCCCCGTCCAGTACCCGGGCGATTGCACCGAGCGCGCTGACCAGCATCTCCTCGCCGCTTACGGTCTCGCCCGCGGCCAGCGCTCGACTGACCACCTCCATCGCTCGGCCGCTCTCCCCGGCTCGCGCCAGGAGCTCGGCGATGCGTGCCAGCATATCTCCCCGTTGCCATTCATCGCAAATCCTCTCTGCAACGGTGACGGCTCGCTCGACGTGACCGCCCTGAGCCAGGGTCTGGCTGATCGTGCTTAACACCCGGTCTGTGATCGTCCGGTCCCCAATCCCCTCGACCGCCGCCAGCACTCGATCGGTGTCTCCCGCCTGAGTCAGAACCCGGGCGACCCGGCTCAAGGCGTCGGCCCGAGCGTACGCCTCGCTCATCGCTCCGCTGGCGCTCAATGCCCGCTCGGCCACCGCAGCCGCTGGCGCTTTCTCGTTGGACCAGGAGAGGGTCTCGGCGACGCGACTCAAGGCATCCGCTTTGGTGCCCTCGTCGGCAAGCGTCTCGACGACCTCCAGGGCCCGATCCACGCCTTCAACTGCGGTCAGGACCTCGACAACCTGGCTGAGCGCCCGCCAGCGGGTGGCGTCATCCGCAATCGTCCGTGCGGCGGTGAGCGCCTCGCTCGCGACCTCTGGCGCCTGCTCCTCGTCGTCCGACCAACGCACGGCCGATGCCACTCGGCCCAACACCTCGGCCTTCGTCTCTGCATCGCCGATGGACCTCGCGGCGGCCAGGGCCCGGTCGAAGTCGCGCGCCTGGATCGAGGCCAGGGCGATCTCCCTCAGCGCGTTCGACCGGGCGCGCTCGTCGCCAACCATCCTGGTCACGACCATCGCCCGGTCGAAGGCTGCCACCCTGCCAAGTGCCTGGGCGGCCGTGGAGAGGGCCTGAGCTTTGTTCCAGCCGCTCGACATCGCCTCGGCCGTCGCCAGGGCGCGGTCGGCCAGCGCGGTGGCACCGGCTCGCTCCCCGGTCCTCTCGATGACTTCGGCCACCCGGCTCAGCGCCTGCGCTTTGGTCTCTGGGTCCGTGATTCCGTCGGTGATCCTCAGGGCCCGATTCGCGACGCCGGCCGCTTCTTCGTTCGCGTCCGCTTCTGCCAGAGCCATCGCGATTCTGCTCAATGCGCCCACCCTGCTCCGCCGGGCGGCCTCTTCGAGCAGAGACCCCTTCCCCAGCGCCTCGACCGCCGTCAGCAGACGGTCAAGCTCTCCCACCTGCGCCAGTGCCGGGGCCAGGGCACTCAAGGCGTCCACTTTTGAATCCACACTCCAGGTGGCTTCCTCCATCGCCTGAGCCGCCGCCAGGGCCTGCTGGAGGGCGTCCCGGGCTTCGTCCGGCTTCCCGCGCTCGAGCAGCACCTCACCAATCAGCCGGTAGCCTGTGCTCTGCAGCGCCGTGTTCGGCATCAGCGCGGCCAGTCCCTGGGCTCGCACCGCCTGACCCACCAGGGCCAGCACACGGAGGGCCGTCGGTGAGACGTTGGTCGCCAGCCGGCGGAGAGTAGCGTAGATCAGGCGCCCGCGCACCTCTTGCACGAGGTTGGGTGGCACCGCCGCGCGGGCCGCCTCAATCGCCAGGGCAACATCTGCGGCGAAGGGCTGGTGCGAGCCGTAGCGCGCGTGCTTGGCCCGCATGAAGGATTGGCA
The DNA here is from genome assembly GCA_003520455.1 of Chloroflexota bacterium. The sequence goes on from DOUV01000627.1 coordinate 1,770, forward strand.
AATCAGCCCGTATAGCTCGCGCTGGAAGCGGTCCTCGTGGCAGAGAGCGGAGAGGTGGGCTGCCAGGTGGCGCAGCCCGTAGTCGTCAACCCTGCTCCACTCCACTGCATCCCACGAGGGCGCCCGACCGCGGTAATGGCCGGCGATCTTGCGATGCCACTCGGACGGCGCCAGGTAGACGTCCGGGTGAGCAATCTGCGTCTCGGGCGAGGTGAGGAACTCGGGGAAGGTGCTGTGGTAGAGCCGGTAGCGACCGTCGACGCGATCCAGGAACTGCCCCAGGCGGTCGATCGCGCCACTCAGCCAGCGCTCCTCAACCTGAACACCCGCGAAGCCTCGCATCTGCGAGCGCGCGAGCGGCTCGCGCGCCACGGCCAGCACGCCGAGGAGCGGCTGATAGAGCCCCTCCCAGGCCGGCAGGGAAGCGATCTCGAAGGGTGTGGGGCCGGGCACTTCCACCGCCTGCCCGGCGATGCTCCGCTTGATGAGCTCCAGGAAGAAGGCGTACAACTCGCCGAGCCCGGCGGGAATGTCTTGGAGCTGGAGAAGCTGGCTGAGGTGCTCCTGCTCACCGGCGCTCACGGCCTGCTCGATGCCCCGGAAGAGCGCCGCCAGGTATTGAAAGTTCCCCTCGGCCTTCGTGACCGCCTGGGCCACAAGTTCGCCGGGAGCAATCCGGCGCCCGGCCAGCGCCCGGCCCACGACCTCCTTCGAAATGAAGGTCAAAGCGTAGCGCCGCAGATCGGCCTGGACGGGCACGGCGTGGGCATCGATGGTCTCCTCGCGCAACCAGTTCTGCTGCCGCTGTCTGAAGACGTTGAGCAGTTCCTCGGGCCGCGAGGTGAGCACGAAGCGCACGTTGGCCGGCAGCTTCGGGCAGGTCTCCAGCCAGGCCAGCAGGCTCCCGTCGGGGTCCTGGTAGCGCAGCTCGTCCAGGGCATCAATCAAAATCACGATCCGCTCCTCGGGCGCCTCACGCTGGAGGGTGGCCGCCGGATCGAGCAGGGCCAGGGACTGCAGGTCGGCCAGCGGGATCAGGTGGGGATCGGTGATCCACTCGCCGACCCGCAGGCCGGCCACGTTTCCCTCAGTTCGCTCCACCTCCTGAATGATCTCCAGTGCAGCCTTCCTGAACGGCGAGCCGATCAAGCGCCTGATTTCAGCGCCGATCACACTCGCCTCCTGCGTCACCGCGCCGAGCCGTTGTTGGATGGTGATCGTGATCGATTCGGTGGCAAATATGCGCGGGTGGTGGGCGGCGAGCTGTAAGCCGGTCTGCAGGAGGAAGGCGCGGGCGCCCGGCGAGCCCAAAGGGGAGAGTTGATCGCGACGGATGAAGTAGCGCGGCCACTCGGGATGGTGCCGGGCGAGGCCGGCGAGGAAAGCGCTCTTGCCGGCGCCCGGCTCGGCGGTGAGCAGTAGGAAGCGGCAGTCGGGATCGGCGAGCGCGCTTTCCACTCGCTCCACCAGCCAGCGGCGTTCGACAAAATGGGGACCGTCGACGTATGAGCGGACGACACTCTCGGAGAAGAGATCGCCATCGCCCCAGGTTCGTTGACTGTCCATTGGGAGATCCCCTTTCCACGACGTGGTTGCTCATCCGGACGTGGGTGTAGTGCGGGGTAGCCGCTCGAAAGGGCGTAGGTGATACGTGATACGTGATGCGTGATGCGTGAAGAAACGCATCACGCATCACGTATCACGCCGCACTGTTTAGCAGATCGTCCTGATGAAAATGCCCCGCGAGTCCGTTCGCCGGTTCCCATCGCTGTCCGCGGCGGTCAAGGTGATCGTGTGGCGGACCCCCTCGCAGACGTTGGAGTACAAACGAACGGTCACCTTCCTCCCCGCGCCGAGGAGCGCCTTTTGAATGTCTGTCAGATTGGTGGTCCAGACCAGGGAGGGGTCCTTCAAGACGCCGTCCTCCGGGTCGCTGGCGCTGCCCGTCAGGGTGACATCTGTGTACCATAGCTGGCGTTGTTGATCATACCCGTCGTACCAGTACTCTGCATCCTTGTCCGGGGTCGTGATCGTGACCTTGGGTGGGAAGTTGGTGCGCGGTTTGACGGTGACCCTGGCGGTGTGGGTCTCCTGGCGACCGCTCAGGAGAATCACCCGCAGGGTGTAGGTGGTTGTTGCCGCGGGACTGACCCCCAGCGAACCGGACGGACCGGGCGCAGCCCGCTCCTTGATGTTGCCCCCGCTCAGGAACGCGCCGCGCACGTTTTCGATCTGCCAGCGCAGCGTGGTGCGCTCGCCGGCCGTGATCGACGTTGGATCGGCCCAGAAGCGGATCACCGGGCGCGGGGTTGGTGTGGCAGTCCGCGTTGGGGTCGGTGGGACCGTGGGCGTCGGCGACGGGGTTTCGGCCGGGGTCGCGAAGTCGGGGAAGGGGACGTTGTCGTCGGCGGCCCGCACGCGGAGCCGCTCAACCCACGATTCGAGGTGCAGCTTTTCAATCAGGAGCGGCAACTGGTCGAAGGGGTGTGGCTCCCGCGCGGCGAGGCCGGCAATCGGGTCGGCCGTGATTCCCGGCTCGCTGAACCAGAAGTGGCGGGTAGGGATCTCGATGGCCTCCCCCATGGTGCGCAACTCGGCGTTGCGCACGGGCCGGGCCGTGGCGTGGCCCTCGAAGACTGACAGGATCGTGACCTGCTGCTCGGGCAGGTAGGTGATCGAGATCCAGGTGCCCTCCAGCACCACCTCGGCGCTGAGGGTCTGGATGACGATCTTGTCGCTGCAGTCGTTGTTGTAGGCGCTGGTGCCCTCCAACGCACAGGTCACATTGCCACTCGCGAGGTCCGACTTGGGGCAGGCGGCCTTGACCAGCCCGCTGTTCTGGAAGATGTAGACCAGCATGCACTGGTTGATCTGCAGCCAGCCCTCGCCATCGGCATCGGTAGTGATCAGGCTCATGTCACGCAGTTCATGCCAGTCGTCGTCGCTGAGCAGCGGCAGCGAGTCGGGGCTGCCCTCGCCGGCGTAGACATTCGAGAGATTTCGCCGGATCTGCGCGTTGACCGTGGCGGGTCTGCCGCAGCCGGCGAGGAGCATACTGACCAGCAGGAGACCAAGGGCCACGAAGAGATAGAGTCTCCACCCGCATCGAGTCGCCTTCATGAGGCCGCTCCTTTTGTCAAGCGGGACCAGTGAGTGCGAGCATTTTGCCGGCAGCGTGGCGGCGAGCGGCGATCCAGTTGTGACGCGCGTGGTCAGAGACGACAGGGTCAAAGAAGTGGAGGCGTCCAGTTCAGCGCCGGTTCATCCACAAGACTGCCTGCCCTGACCGAACCAGGCCGTTGATGGCGCCGGGTGCTTCGGCAGGCGCGACAGTCGAGAGTCTTACCTCAATTCCAATGTCGGCGAGGCTTGCGGCGACTTCCCGGGCCATGACGATGATCTCGCGGTCATTCGGTGGGGTGAGCAGGACTAACCCAAAACCGTTCGGGAAGCCGGCCGCGGCCAGCAGTTCCCTCGCTTGCCCCGGATCATGGCCGACGGCGCGCGCGTCAACCGATTGGTCTCCCAGCACCACGATGACCGGGACATCCTGGTCAGGAAAGATGCTCGCGCTCAGCTCGGCCCACGGTACGCCGCGCAGCACAGCTTCTTGCACCCCTGGGTCCTTGAGCGGCCCGCCCCCGCCGACGAGAAGCTGAACGGCTCGCAACGCCGGTTCCTCCAGCAGAACCTCGGGGAAGGGGATGCCGTCCTGTTCGGCCCGCGCTCTGATTCGCTCCATCCATGATCTTAGATTCAGCACCTCGACCACCGGTGGCATCTCCTCGAAGGGGATCGGCTGGCGCGGGGGGAGGCCCTGGATGGGGCGTAGCACGGCGTCGGGGGCACTGTACCAGAAGAAACCTTCCTTGATCGTGCGCCCCTCACCCAGCGTGCGCTGGTCGGCGTCGAGCACCGGCCACACTTCGACCTGCCCCTCGTAGACCATCACGAGGCTCAATTGGCGGTTCGAGAGGTAGGTCACCGACAACCAGGTGCCCTGCGGCGACACGTCGGCGCTGGGTGTCTGAATGACGACCTGACCGGCGCAATCATTGTTGAAGACGCTGGTCCCTTCGACGGAACAGGTCACGGTGCCGCTACTGACCTCCGACTTGGGGCAGGCGGTTTTGATCAACCCGCTGTTCTGGAAGATGAAGATTCGCTCACAGTTTCCGATGAGCACCGAAGCCTCACCATTCGCGTCGGTGGTCACCAGCCCGCCGGCCGGCAGTGGGCGATCCTGATCATCAGTGAGCTCAGGGAGTGGGTTCACGGACGCCGGCCCGGCCCGTACGACTGCTAATTCACGCCGCACGGTGGCGTCCGATTGTACCTGACCGACCTGCCCCCCTCTCGATCGACAGGCCACCAGCAGCAGTGCGGCCGCACAGATGCCAACCAGCGCAACCCGGCGAGAGGTCTCGCTCAGTCGCCGCATGTCCATAGTCTCTCCATTCTCAATCACCGGCCCGCTCGACGAGTGCCCGCCATCTGGCGAGCCAATCGGCAGCGACAACCAGACCGGCAGTGATCCCGAGCGTCAAGACAATCCCGACCAACGCGGCATCGAGCAGAGCCAGGCCGTCGAACCAGCGAGGGTAGCGCTCCATCAACGCTTGCCACCAGGGACTGGTGTAGCGGGTGAAGTCGGCTCGGTAGGAGCTGCCCGCCCGGGCGATGGCGATGCCGGTACCCTTGTTCCTGGCGAGGATGAAGACGGTCTGTGTGAGGGCGAAGATGACGGCGGCAGTGCCCAGGCGCCCGACCCAGCGGACGACGCCCAGGTTCCGGCCGGCCCGCGGCTGGTTGACCAATGCCAGGCTCAGCCCCAGCCCGGCGACG
>DOUV01000388.1 GCA_003520455.1 Chloroflexota bacterium
GGCCGCTCCGGCGCGGCGGCCGCCCACTTTGACCGGCGGCACCAGGAACACTGTCCGGCCGTAGAGAGCCGGGCGCTTGTTCTGGGGGCGGCCTATGCCAACTCGGCAATGCCCGCCCCCTCCAACCGCTCGCTGACCAGTTCCAGCAGGCGCCGGCGCACCTTCACGCCCTGGTTGAAGCGCGCCTTCGCCACGAGCGTGAGGGTCGTGGTCCCGCCCAGTTCACCGGACTCGCTCACGAGTTGAGGGATCTCGACGAGCTGACCATCCAGATGCTGATGGACGTGCTCGGCCAACGCCTCCACGATCGGCAACGCCCGATCAAGGTCGCGGGTAGGAATCGTGACATGGATGCTCGCGATCGAGAACGCGCCCCGGCTAAAGTTGCGGATCACGCGGATGTCGCCGTAGGGGACGATGTAGAGTTCGCCGGTCGTCGAGCGGAGACTGGTGGTGCGCAGGTTGACCGCTTCTACCGTGCCCTGGATGCCGTTCAATTCCACCTTGTCCCCGACAGCGAAGGGATACTCGAAGATCAGAGTAATCCCGGTCAAGTAGTCGCTAACCAGCGGCCGGGCCCCCAAACCGAAGGCGGCACTGAACAGTCCGAGCGTCGGGAAGAGGGCCGTGGCCGGGATGAACAGCCCGAGGATGATCACCACAGCCATGGTGTAAACGATAAAGGCCCACAGGCTCGCCAGCAGCGCCTGCATCGTGCGGGCGCGTGCCGGGCTGATGAGACGGCGCTCTTGGAGCGTGCCGCTGAAGAGATGCCAGGCCATCCGCTTTCCCTGCCAGGCGAGGATCAAGGCAATCAGACTGACGACGAAGACGAGGAGCAACTTGCCGAAGAGGTGATCAATCGAGTCAGGAGCGAACAGGCGCTCTACCCTGGATGGAAACAGCATCGAGAGAGACCTCCACCAAAAAGAGAGCTTCAAGGCCAGGCGCCGGTGCCCCCGCGACCCTCAAGCGTTGTTCCGTAGGGATGGAATTGATGCCAGTCCGAGCCCGGCCGGCCCATTGACGAGCGCGCGGGCCGGTGGCGGTAGTGTAGCGGCATGGGGGGCAACGTCAACCTGGCGTTAGAGAAAGGAGCCACGGTCGCCGCGTGTGGCCAGGCCGGCCCGCGATTGGTTTGCCGCCCCGCCACGGCCCGATATAATCCCTCCACCCCTGAGGGGAAAGGAGCATCGCATTCGAATGAAGCTATGCTGGCGCGCTCATGCCCAAGGGCACGGGCTGGCGACCTGGGGACTGTTCGGGGCGGTGATGGCGCTGGCGCTGCTCGCCGGCTGCCGGACGAACCCAACCACCCCACCTGCCGCGACGACCGTGAAGCCGGTCGTCATGGCGACTGCAACCGCCCAGGCGACCATGCCACCCACCGCAACATCGGCGCCGCCAACGCCAACGCCGATCCCACCGACCAGCACGCCCGACTTGACCCGCCTCCCGGAGCAGTACGAGCATCCCCAGAGTCTCTTCCGGCTGCACTACCCGGCGGGATGGACCGTCGAGGACCTCTCCAGTGACAACGAGGTGCTGGTGAGTTTCAAGGCCCCCGGCGAGGCGGACCCAGCGATCTTCGTGGTCGACCTCGTCAATCCGGGCGGCCAACTCACCGACACCCAGATGCCCACCTTGGTGGAAAGCTACCTGGACAACTTTTTCCAAAGCCAGGCCAACGCGGTGACGCTCGAGCACGACACGCTGCCCGATGGCACTATCCGAGTGGTCGCGCGCGGGCAGGGCGAATCGTCCGGGGAACAACTTCACCTGGAGTTTCGCTTCGCCCAGCGCGCCCCGCTCTTCCAAACGCTGATCCTGATTTCTTCGGAGGCTGGTTGGGCTGAGACGCAGCCGCTGCTCTCCAGTATGGCCGATAGTCTCCAACTCGATCTGCCGAAGGCGAGTATCGTGCCGGCCGCCAGTGCCGCGAGCGACAAAGCGGTCGCCGAGGGGTTAATGCTGATCAATAGCAGCCATTTTACCGCCAGCACGGGCAGCCTCTACCTCGTCGGCGAGGTTCAGAACACCGGTGAGCAGACCTACCAGGAGGTGGAGGTGACCGTGCACCTGCTCGACAGCAGTGGCACCGACTTGTCCACGAAGACCTGGGGAACGAAAACCAGCCTGCTCCGCCCGGGTGAGACCAGCCCGGTGGTGGTCATCTTCGAGAAGCCGCCGGCCGGCTGGACCGAGATGCGCACTGAGGTCACGGCCACCCCCGCCGATTTCTACCTGAAGTACGTCTACCCTGACCTGACGATCAGCCAGGACACCGGTGGCGTCCCAACGTTCGGCGACTATCGGATTACAGGTACAGTTACCAACAGTGGCGCGGAAACCGCACACTTCGTGGAGATTATCGGCACGCTCTACGACAAAGCGAGCAAGGTCCTGGCGGTCGAGAGCATGTTCTTGCAGCAGGAGGTGCTCGAGCCGGGTCAGTCGGCCCCCTTCGAGTTGGTCTTCTTTGGGAAGGCCGAGGGCGATGTGGCCCGCCATCAGATCGTGGCTCAGGGGGCTCGCGCGAATAATAAGTAGAGGCGACCCCACCCGGTCGCCGTCAAGGAGCAGCAGATGGAGATGCAGCGGCTCGTGCAGGCCCTGGCCAAAGCCTTTGGCCCGGAGTTCCACACCACCTACGAAGGCGGGAAGCTCGCCATGGCCGAGGTCTTGGCCGATCGCTTTCGCGTGGCAACCAGGCAGGCTCGGGCCTGGATCGACGAGTTAGAGGCAGCCAGGACGATCACCTGGCAGGGTGAAGCCGAGATGGGCGACGAGGCGATGCTGAGGGCTGCGCACATCGGCCAGGCTCCGGTCGAGATCCCGCCCCACAGCGACGGCTACTGGCAACTGCAGCCGTGAAACGTCTTGTCACTGGGCATTTGCTCAACGGTTGGTGCGTCAGGCGTGCAAGGAGAATGAGCGTTCCCTCTCACGCTGCACGGAAGGCGATCTCAGCCGCGGCGAGGGTGGCGTCGATGGCTTCGCCGTCGTGGGCCAGCGAGGTGAAGCCGGCCTCGAACTGGGAGGGGGCCAGGTAGACGCCCCGCTCGAGAAGGGCGTGGAAGAAGCGGGCGTAACGGGCCAGGTCGGAGCGTTTGGCGCTGGCGTAGTCGCGAACCGGGTGCTCGGTAAAGAAGGTGCAGAACATGGTGCCCACCCGGGTGTGGACCGCCGGCACACCCGCCGTCTCGGCCGCCGCTG